>NZ_JAMYSA010000335.1:0-502 GCF_040321735.1 Mesorhizobium sp. M0293 | reverse complement strand
CTGAATGAACTTCTATGAACTCGTCCAGAAAAAATTTCGATGTGATCGTTGCCGGTGGCGGTCTGGTGGGAATTTCCATTTCCCTTGGGCTGAGACTACGTGGCCTTGATGTGCTCGTGCTTGATGGCTGCGATGACGACAATCGCGCCGCACGGGGCAATTTCGGCCTCATTTGGGTCCAGACCAAGGGCCACACCTTCCGACCCTATGCGCAGCTTTCGCGCAAAGCGGCAATGATATGGCCGGCCTTTAGTTCGCAGTTGAAAGAATTGAGCGGAATAGACGTCGGCCTGGAGGGCGACGGGGCGTTCTATCTCTGCATGTCGGAGGCCGAATGGAAAGATCGTGTGGAATTGATGAGAAAACAATTCGACAATGATCTTCCCGTGGCTGCCGCGTATGAGATGATGGAGCGCGGCGAACTGGACAAGCATATTCCCGGTCTTGGAAATTCGGTTGTCGGTGGCTGTTACGGCCGTCTGGACGGCGCGGTGAACCCCTT
>NZ_JAMYSA010000334.1:0-508 GCF_040321735.1 Mesorhizobium sp. M0293 | reverse complement strand
ACGGGCCCACCATGACCGTCCAGCAGGTACACCCGCGTGTTCGCAATCGGGCGCCCGATCGGGATGGAGGCCAGCCCCCCGACAGATTGGGCGATCTCGCAGACTGTCGCGAAGGTCGTTGTCTCGGTCGGACCGTAGCAGTGAATGAGGCGTACAGGACCTTCTTCTCTCAGCAATCTCAAAAATGAGGGAACGTCACTGACCTCGCCTCCACAGAGGAGGTACTTAAGTTGTGCTAACGTCGGAGCGATCGATGACGTATATTGGTTGAATAACGCTGTTGTTAGAAAAAGGGTTGTCACCCGTTGCTGTTCAAGTGACTTGGCAAAATTTGAAGGATTTATGACGGTCGTGGCATCCAATGCAATAATGCAGCCACCGTTGAGCAGCGGCGCCCACACTTCAAATGTGCTGGCGTCGAAGGCGGGATTACCCACCCACGCCACACGATCACTCGAGCTGAACTGCGCATAGCCATTGTTGATGACGAGCCGGTTGACCGCACGGT
>NZ_JAMYSA010000333.1:0-509 GCF_040321735.1 Mesorhizobium sp. M0293 | reverse complement strand
GCGGGATTACCCACCCACGCCACACGATCACTCGAGCTGAACTGCGCATAGCCATTGTTGATGACGAGCCGGTTGACCGCACGGTGAGCAACAACAACCCCCTTGGGAAGGCCGGTCGAGCCGGAGGTGTACATCACGTAAGCAGCAGCCTCGGCGCTCAATGCCAGGCCAGGATCGGCACTAGACCCAGTCCCAGCCATGAGCGGCTCAATGGCCAGAACAGGGATCGTCACCTCAAGCAGATCATCATCGTCACTCTCGCTAAGCACCAGGCGCGCAGCACAATCGGCCATCAGCCATTCTTGTCGCGCAGATGGAAGAGCGCGATCGACCGGCACATACACTCCCCCCGCCTTGAGGATCGCCAGTTGCGCCACCACAAGGGCGACGGAGCGGTTCAGCACTGTCGCAACGCAATCCCCCGGCTTCACACCGAGCCCGATCAGATGATGCGCCAGCCGGTTGGCCCGGGCATTGAGTTCGCCATAGCTCAGCGCCTCGCCCTCATG
>NZ_JAMYSA010000332.1:0-529 GCF_040321735.1 Mesorhizobium sp. M0293 | reverse complement strand
TCCCCCACCGCCCCGAACGGGACGGGCGCACCATGACCGTCCAGCAGATACACCCGCGTGTTCGCAATCGGACGCCCGATCGGGATACGGCGGAATGTCTCATCAATCGCGGTGACCTCGCAGACTGTCGCGAAGGTCGTCGTCTCGGTCGGACCGTAGCAGTGCAAGAGATGCTGCGGTCGGCTCCCCCTCAAGACCCGTGCTACTGCCGCCACATCAACCGCATCACCGCCGACCAATAGCAACCGCAAGCTTGCCAGCGCCGGGCCTAAATCATCAGCGCTCTGGCTGAACAACCCAGCTGTCAGATGCAGGACGGTAATGCCATGCTGCTGAACCAGACGGCGCAGCACCTCTGGCTGCAGCACATCAATTTGTGGAATCACAACCAGGCTTGAACCGTGTAGCAGCGGTGCCCACACTTCCAGGGTACTGATATCAAACGCGGGATTACCCACCCACGCCACACGATCACTCGAGCTGAACTGCGCATAGCCATTGTTGATGACGAGCCGGTTGACCGCACGGT
>NZ_JAMYSA010000331.1:0-532 GCF_040321735.1 Mesorhizobium sp. M0293 | reverse complement strand
CTTCCGACGGCGCAGCGACGTTCAGCAGTTCGCGGGCGCGTGCGAGGCTGGTCTTGCGAGCGGAGTTGGCGAGCAGGCCGTAGTGCCGGATGCGGTGGAAGCCACGTGGAAGGACGTGGAGCAGGAAACGGCGGATGAACTCGGCGGTGGCGAGTGTCATGACCTGCTGCCGATCGGTGCCGTCACGACGATAGTCCTTGTAGCGGAACGTGACCCCTGCCTCATCGAACCGGATGAGGCGGCGGTTCGAGATCGCAACCCGGTGGGTATAGCGGGACAGATAGGCGAGCACCGCCTCCGGCCCGGCGAACGGCGCCTTGGCGTACACCACCCAGTGCTTCTTGCGGACCGGCGACAGGTGCCGCACGAATGCCTGCCGCGCGGACAGGTGCGCCATCGATCCGAAGAAGGCGAGCTGTCCTGCGTCGTGCAGCGCGACCAGCCGGGTGAGGAAGAGCCGTCGGAACAGCTTGCCGAGTACGCGCACCGGAAGCAGGAAGGCCGGCCGAGAAGATATCCAGCGGCTTCCGTC
>NZ_JAMYSA010000330.1:0-547 GCF_040321735.1 Mesorhizobium sp. M0293 | reverse complement strand
CTCTTGCCATTCTCGTCGATGACATGGATGCCGTCCCCACGCTCAATTACCAATGGGCCAGTGCGCTGTTGGTTGGCAAGATTTGTGTATGGATGGATCAGCGCATGCTTATCCAGATCCGTAAGTGACCTGTTCTTGTCGTGCATTTGGCCTCCACAATTCCCGGCCGAGCGCGCATAACCAACTGCGGACGGGAGCGAAATCTTGTGTCACAGTGTTGATTTGTAGCCGTAGTCTTGAAGTGCGCCGTCGACGGTAATAAAGCCGTCTGTGATATCGTCTTTGACTGCGTTTCTATCGCGTTGCAAAGCATCACCGTATCCGCCGCCCCCACCGGACCGGCAAATGATCAAATCGCCAGACTTCAGCTTGATGCCATTAGCTTTCAGGCAATTGATTTCTCCTGCTGCGGAGGATTTTACGATTACCGATGGCGGACGTCCATGCTTGCCGCCGAGGAGACCCCATGCAGGTGTAACAGACCTTTCCCACCAGAAGCCGGCAGCGCAATTATCGGACAGCATCTCGTAAGTCTTGTTTATGCCGC
>NZ_JAMYSA010000329.1:0-567 GCF_040321735.1 Mesorhizobium sp. M0293 | reverse complement strand
CAAGGGATCACGCACCGGATGCGGATATTTGCCGGGCAGATACGCATAGCTCGGGAAACTTTTTTCGGGCAGCAAGCGAGGGCGAGACATAGGCCCAGCAAACATGAAAGTGCGTTAAGGGGCAATTCATGCTGACCGCGTCGTGACACGCAAGCAGTCTTAACGGGCTTGTAAAGGGTGTCGAGATTGGCCAAAACGCGCTTTGCCAAATTCATGACGTTGGGTAAGCGGCTGACGCAAGGAGAAGATATGATTTTGCGACTGAAGGAGCGGCTCGGCAAAAGGTTTGAGGAAGAAGTTGAATTCTTCAAAGGCTGGCAGAAGGACAAGAAGGGCGTGGGAGCCCTTATTCCCACTTCGGTTTATGCGGCACGCCGGATGGCAAGCGTGGTGAACCCACGGTCAGGATTGCCAATTCTGGAGCTTGGCGCGGGAACCGGTGTCATCACAAAGGCGATCCTGGCTAGGGGAATCAAGCCGCACCAGCTGGTTTCAGTCGAATATTCCAGGATTTTCTACGACGGCCTGGTGCAACGCTTCCCGAATGTGGACTTCAGATTGGGCGAC
>NZ_JAMYSA010000328.1:0-577 GCF_040321735.1 Mesorhizobium sp. M0293 | reverse complement strand
GCTACGGGTATGAGGGTGGCCGCAGAGGGCTTGATACATTTGTTCATTACAGGCTGGTTAACACTCGATGACAATGGTCGGACAGAGTATACAATCCGTGCTTCATGCAGAACACTATGCCAAGCGCCAACAAGTCGAGGCATCTCGTGGTATTAGACCCAAATTGGTCGGCATTCGCTCGGCAGCGTTGATGAAACATCGGGCGATACAGATTACCCCCGTATCATCGGCGCGGTGGTTCGCATCATTGCTATCGGTCTTGTTCGGTTGCGCTTTGTGGCTACCATCGGTCATATGAAGACCGATGGCAGGCTGGACCGCAACTTCCTCCTCAGCCATACCCGACTTGAACAGTAGCGGCGGAACAAGCTGGCAACTGGCCCTGTAAGCTTTTGATTTTATTGATGCGGGTTTTCGGCGCTCGGGATTTGTTCGCGGTAGGGACGCCCATTTCTAGGCGCCCCCCGCTCAGATCCGAGCGAGCAGGATTCCCGCACTCGGCTCCTACCTCGGGTGGGTGACGGCGAAGCGCACATCGGGCCAAGGATGAAGGATACGTGGACTTGGGAGCCAGTCA
>NZ_JAMYSA010000327.1:0-579 GCF_040321735.1 Mesorhizobium sp. M0293 | reverse complement strand
TGTCCGAACCGGATAGATAGGTAACAGAATGGACTGATTAGATGGGTGACAGTTTTCTCCCTCGCCGGGAGGACCGGCGATGGTTTGGCGAGAGACTGTACTCATGGATGAGCGGCTTCGGTTTGTTGTGGAATGCCTTTCTGGCGAGGAGACGATGACGCAGTTGTGTGCGGCCTTCGATATCTCTCGCAAGACCGGCTACAAATGGCTTGAACGCTACCGGGAGCTTGGACCGGTGGGCCTGCATGATCTGCCGCGTGCGCCGCTCAATCACGGCCGAGCGACGGCCGCGGATGTGGTGGAGCGGATCGTGGCTATGAAAGAGGCGCATCCGCTGTGGGGGCCTAAGAAAATCATGGCCAGGCTCAAGCGTGCGGATCCCTGCGGCGGCTGGCCAGCGGTCTCGACGGCTGGTGAGATACTGAAGCGGCATGGACTTGTGGGGCGCAGGCGCAAACGCTGGAAGGCGGCAGGCAATGGCCCATGGCCGGAAGCTTCGGAGCCGAACGCGGTGTGGACCGGGGACCACAAGGGCTGGTTCCGGACCCGCGACGGGTGGCGCTGCGAACCGCTGACGGT
>NZ_JAMYSA010000326.1:0-582 GCF_040321735.1 Mesorhizobium sp. M0293 | reverse complement strand
CGGTCCAGGCCCGGCGAGTGGGCTTTGAGCAGCACGTGTCCGAGGCGCTCCGGCCGCTGTTCGATGGTCGAGCTGACGAGCCGCCAACCAAACCAGAGGAGCTTCTGCGACTGGAACAGGGGGTTTCGCGAGGTGCTTCAGCGAGGGCAGGATCATCAAGCCGCCTCGTCTTTTTTCAGCAACCCAGGGATGCCCGCTGGACGGGATGACCTCAAGGGAAGCGTGTCGGAGGCTTTCGCAAGCTCTGGGACGCCGGAGTTCGGGCCGCCGCCCCCAGTCTTGGCTGCCAGCCAACAGCAGATCCGCCCTTCGCCGGATGAGCTTGACCAGGGCAACCACCTGCCACCCGAGTGAGTCGTCCCAACAATGAACATTCACCAGCGCTGTTGTGGCCAGCGCAGACGCAGAGGGCCCTGAATACGCCGCAAGCCGTCGCCATTCAGCAGCAGCTGAGCGAAATCGGCAATTCAGGCGGCCGCGTGCCTATGCAGAGAGGGGCTGATGCGATCTCCGGACCGGTAGCTCTCGCCGTAATTGATCAGGCTGGTACTGTTGGAAGGCTTGATCAGCCTCGTCACCCCA
>NZ_JAMYSA010000325.1:0-594 GCF_040321735.1 Mesorhizobium sp. M0293 | reverse complement strand
AAAACGGGGTTTGTCCGTCTTCTCTCTGGTTGTCGAGACTCAGAAAAGGAACGGGGCATGCGCTTTGCACCTAGCATCTTCGGGCAGCTTCTTGAAGCCATGGATCGCCGTCAATTCCAAGCCATTGTGGATCGTCACGACGGCGATGCCTACGACAAATCGTTCAGGAGTTGGGATCATCTGGTGGTGTTGATCTATGCCCAGTTCTGCGGCAGCGACAGCCTGCGTGGCCTGGAAGCCGGTTGGAACGCCAACAGCCAGCATCATTACCACCTGGGCAGCGGTCCGCTGATGCGTTCGACCTTGTCGGATGCCAACAGACGGCGCCCGGTCGCCATTTTTGCCGAGGCCTTCAGCCTGGTGGCGGGTCTGCTCGACCGGCAGACGCGGCAAGAGGGTAAAGAAATGCTGCGGCTGATCGACTCGACCCCCATTCCACTGGGCAAGCTGTGCGAGTGGGCCAAGTCGAACGGACGCATCCGCGGCATGAAAGTCCATGTCGTCTATGACCCGAAGGCCGACCATCCGCGCGTCCTCGACATCACCGACGCCAACGTCAACGACGCCCAGATCGGTCGCCGGATCACTATCGAG
>NZ_JAMYSA010000324.1:0-597 GCF_040321735.1 Mesorhizobium sp. M0293 | reverse complement strand
GTGAATACTCCACCGCCTAAAGGCGGTGGCTTCAAGTTACGGCTTAAAGCCGGATCGGTCCGCCGTCCGGCGGACAGGGCGCGAACTCACGTCACGTTGAAGTTGTCGTCGGGCTCGGGCGGCTCCTGGGTCATGATGTATTCGGCCCACATCTCGTCGGTCACATTCCCGCTGCTCACCACCCAATAGCCTCTCGCCCATAGGTGCTGGCCCCAGTAGCGCTTGCGCAGTATTGCGAACTCGCTCAGCAGCTTGTGCGAGCTGCGCCCCTTCAGGTGCTGCACCGCGCGCGACACCGACAGCCGCGGCGGGATCGACACCAGCATATGCACATGGTCGCGGTTGATCGAGCCGGCATGCACAACCATCTCGTGCGCGCGCGCCGTCTCGCGCAGCAACTCCCGGCACCGGTTTCCAACGTCGCCGCCAAGCACCGCGTAACGGTACTTCGTCACCCAAACCAGGTGATACTTGCAGTCCCAAACTGTGTGGCTGCCACGCTTGTACGCTTCCATCCAGCCAGTCTACACGGCAAGCGCCGCGATCCCAGCCGCCTAAAGGCGTGGGGTTTACTGATCCCCTATTGGGGACTCTAAA
>NZ_JAMYSA010000323.1:0-604 GCF_040321735.1 Mesorhizobium sp. M0293 | reverse complement strand
ACGGCCGAGAAGCCGTTGCCAGCGTCGAAGTAGTACTGGACGACGTTGGTGTCGAAATCGCCGTAGGGAACCAGCGTATCCTGGATGACGTTGCCGGCATAGCCGATGAACGTATTGAACGCCGATTCGTCCTTACCGACGCGGAGACCACCGAGCTGGATCCAGGCGAAGTTCAGAGAAGGAGTGGCATTGCCGGCAATAGCACCGTCGCCATTGCCGAAGTTCCAGCGGGTCTCGGTGAAGGTCTTCAAGGTGCCGAGTTCGGTTTCCTGGCCGGTCCAGGTCTTCAGCGTGAAGCGGGCATTCTTGTGCCAGGTGTCGTTTTCGGTGCCGTCCTCAACGTCGGTGGCGCGAGCACCATCGAAGCTGCCTTCCTCGCCGGCGCTGATGTCATAGCGGATAAAGCCGCCGATGCGCAGGCAGGTCTCGGTGCCGGGGATGTAGAAGTAGCCAGCGCCGTAAACGTCGCAAATCTTCACGTATTCAGCGGGTTCCGGCTCGGCGACGACGACGGCGTCGGCGGCGCGCGCACCGGAAACTGCGATCAGGGCCGCAGCGGAGCCGAGGAGAAGGCTCTTAATGTTCATTTTCTGACCTCCAGTCA
>NZ_JAMYSA010000322.1:0-605 GCF_040321735.1 Mesorhizobium sp. M0293 | reverse complement strand
GCTGGGGCTCACCCCCCGCCATCTCGCCTACATCATCTACACCTCGGGCTCCACCGGGACGCCCAAGGGCGTCATGGTCGAGCATGCGAGTGTTCTCAATATCCTACGCGCTCTTTTGGATGTATTGGGCCTCACAGAGCATGATTCACTCCTCGCGGTCACGACAATCTCTTTCGACATTGCCGGGCTGGAACTCTATCTCCCGCTGGCCGTGGGAGCTAACGTCGTCCTTGCTCGCCGGAGCAATGCTGTTGGATTGCAGCAGCATCTATCCCATCACAAGATAAATGTGATGCAGGCGACCCCGGCAGCATGGCGTATGCTCTTGGACGCCGACTGGGAGGGTGCGCCCGACTTAAGCGCGTTGTGCGGCGGCGAAGCGCTGCCTTCAGATCTGGCCTCCAACCTCGGCAGAAGGGTAAAATCTCTCAGAAATCTTTATGGTCCGACGGAGACGACAATTTGGTCGACCACCTTTCTTACCGAGACGAGGATTGAGGCGCCTCATCGAAATATCCCGATCGGCCGTCCGATCGCCAACACGCGGATCTATCTTCTGGACGCTCATGGTCAGCCGGTGCCGTTGGGGGCGGTGGGCGAGCTTT
>NZ_JAMYSA010000321.1:0-606 GCF_040321735.1 Mesorhizobium sp. M0293 | reverse complement strand
CGGGTATCGTCTCGCGCGGCGGCTCGATCATGGCCAAATGGTGCCTGCACCATCACCGGGAAAGCTTCCTCTACGAGCACTTCGCGGAGATCTGCGACATCGCCAGAGCCTACGACGTCTCCTTCTCGCTCGGCGACGGTCTTCGTCCAGGCTCGATCGCCGATGCCAATGACGCGGCGCAGTTCGCCGAGCTGGAGACGCTCGGCGAGCTGACGAAGATCGCCTGGGCGAAGGATTGCCAGGTGATGATAGAGGGCCCCGGCCACGTGCCGATGCACAAGATCAAGGCGAACATGGACAAGCAACTCGCCGTCTGCGGCGAGGCGCCGTTCTATACGCTCGGACCGCTGACGACCGACATCGCGCCGGGCTACGACCACATCACCTCAGGCATCGGCGCCGCGATGATCGGCTGGTTCGGCACCGCCATGCTCTGCTACGTCACGCCCAAGGAGCATCTCGGCCTTCCCGATCGCAACGACGTCAAGATCGGCGTGATCACCTACAAGATAGCCGCCCACGCCGCCGACCTGGCGAAGGGCCATCCGGCAGCGAAGGTCAGGGATGATGCGCTTTCGCGCGCGCGCTTCGAGTTCCGCTGGGAGG
>NZ_JAMYSA010000320.1:0-609 GCF_040321735.1 Mesorhizobium sp. M0293 | reverse complement strand
GCCATCTCGCCTACATCATCTACACCTCGGGCTCCACCGGGACGCCCAAGGGCGTCATGGTCGAGCATCGCGGAGTGGTCAATCTTACAGCATGGCATGTGCAAACGTTTTGTCCGCAACCAGAAACCTGCTGCACACTCACGGCTGCAGTGGCTTTCGACGCCAGCACCTGGGAGCTATGGTCCGCATTATGCAATCGTAGCACATTGCTGCTGCCGCCCAGGGCGGCAGCAGGAGATTCCTCGCGTCTGTTGCAATGGTGGCGTGATCAACCACTGGACGCCGCCTTTCTAGCCACACCGCTGGCTACAACCGCATTGCAAGACGAGCTGGTAAATCCAAAATTGGGGTACTTGCTGATCGGTGGTGATCGTCTCCAGCGTGTTCCTTCCCGGATACCATCTCCTCTCAAGTTGATAAACAACTATGGCCCTACGGAAGTCACCGTTGTGGCAACGTCGGGACGACTTCTCAGTGACAACGCCGTGCCGCATATTGGCCGTCCGATCGCCAACACGCGGATCTATCTTCTGGACGCTCATGGTCAGCCGGTGCCGTTGGGGGCGGTGGGCGAGCTCTATATCGGCGGGGCCGGGGTTGCGCGCGGCT
>NZ_JAMYSA010000319.1:0-613 GCF_040321735.1 Mesorhizobium sp. M0293 | reverse complement strand
GGCCGGCGCGAGATCGAAGAGTTGATCGGCTTCTTCGTCAACACCCTGGCGCTTCGGCTGGACCTGTCGGGCCAGCCGAGCGTGTCGGAGCTATTGGAGCGGACGCGGCGCACGGCGCTGGCAGCGCAGGAGCATCAGGACCTGCCGTTCGAGCAGGTCGTCGAGATCGTGCAGCCGCCACGGCATCTTGATCACACGCCGCTGTTCCAGGTGATGTTGGCCTGGCAGAACAACGCCGTCGGGTCATTGGACCTGCCGGGGCTGAGTGTGGAAGCTGCCGGGGAGGGGTATGATCAGGTCAAGTTCGATCTGGAGCTGAGCCTTTGCGAGCGTGGCGAGGAGATCGCCGGAACGCTGGGTTATGCCACGGCGCTGTTCGATCAGGCGACGATCGAGCGGCAGCGTGGTTATCTGCTGGCGCTGCTGCGGGCGATGGCTGCCGATGCAGGCCAGCCGGTCGGCCGCATTGACATCCTGCCGGCCGCCGAGCGCACCTATCTGCTGGAGGATCTGAACCGGACGGCGGCGGCCTATCCGTCGCAGCGGTGCGTCCACGAGCTGTTCGAGGCGCAGGTGCGAAATGCGCCGGAGGCGGTGGCGGTGGTCCATGAGG
>NZ_JAMYSA010000318.1:0-619 GCF_040321735.1 Mesorhizobium sp. M0293 | reverse complement strand
CCGGCACCCCGAGAGGCCGTTTACCGCCATCGGCTTTGGGAATGTAGACCCGCCGCACCGGCTGTGGCCGGTAGCGATCGGTGTGGACCCGTTCGCAGAGATCACGGATGTTATCCGTCAGCCCCTCTTCGTACTTCGCCACGGTCATCCCATCGACCCCAGCACTCGCCTGTCGCTTCTGTCGCCGAAACGCCCGGTAAAGGGCTTCTTCGTCGACGTGATGCAGCAGGGCCGTGAACCGGGTTTGGGCAGCCTGCTTGGCCGCCGCGTTCACCCGCTCGAGGTTCAGCGGCAAGGCAACCCGGCTCTGTGTCCGGACCTTGGCTTCCTCGCGCAGGCTCCCCTCAGGCTGGTCCCTTCCCTCCACTCGCCTCGTTTCCTTCGACGGCTTCACGGGTACTATGAACCAGTCCGACTCCCGACCTCAGCTCGGACGGCAGCTCTGGCAGTACCTTGCTGCTGTCCCCCGCTGGAGACCAATCCAGCGGACCCGGTCGGGCCTCTCATGTTCCGATGATTACCTTCCATGCGTGATCCGGCCATCGACCCCGACGGAGCGGCAACGTCTCGCGTAACGACGATGCTCATATTGCCTTCGTGACTAGGGAACACACTCGGC
>NZ_JAMYSA010000317.1:0-645 GCF_040321735.1 Mesorhizobium sp. M0293 | reverse complement strand
ACCCGCTGAGCGGCGCGAGCGGCGCGAAATATTCGTTGCGCATGACAAGGCTGTCGGGGGTCGCTTCGCACAGTACTGTAGGTTCGAAGAAATAACCCGGCCCCTGGACCCTATTGCCACCAGTGATGACCTGAGCTCCCCCAGCTATTGCGTCTTCGACCACCCCGACTGTGGCATCAATTCTACGCGAATGCGCGAGCGGACCGACATCTGTATCGGGATCCAGCCCGTTTCCTATCCTTAAGCTCTTAACTTTGGACAAGAAGGCGTCTACGAACCTGTCATAAGCTGGCATTTCGATGAAAAGTCGACTGGGAGCGGTGCAGACTTGGCCGGCGTTCGCAAATTTAGCTGCAGCAAGTTCACTTGCCGCAGCATCTATATCTGCATCTGCGAAGACAAGTGCGGCTGAGTGCCCGCCCAATTCCATGCTTGCGGATTTCATTCCCTCCGCCGCCAGACGCGCAAGAGATTTACCAACAGGGATCGAGCCAGTGAGCGAGATTTTTCGAACCACCGGCGATGCGATCAATTGTCTTGAAATCTCAGCGGGATTGCCAAAGACCAGATTCAGATATCCATTCGGCAAGCCGGCTTCCTGAAGGGCCCGTGCGAGTTCAATTGCTGCCGAAGGCGTTTCCTCTG
>NZ_JAMYSA010000316.1:0-647 GCF_040321735.1 Mesorhizobium sp. M0293 | reverse complement strand
AAAGTTAAAAAACGGGTCTGGGTATTCTTTGCTGAAGGACAGCGTTCCCTGCCCCATCCCCACTACCGAAAAAGATGCGCACCGCGCCGCTTCCTCGAAACCGACATTACCCATGAGGCGGCGGCGTTCAACCACGATCGTACCGGCGAAAGGACTATTCGGCTGCTATGCCCGGCCTGTGTTGCAGAAACGTCACGATTTGGCCTCACTTAGAAAGCTCTCGTTAACCGTCAGGCCCGCCGCAACCCCTTGTTTGCTGCCGAATCCGGCGATCGGTCGACGGAATCGTGGCCAAGCCCCGAGTCGCTAGCCAGGAAACTGCCGCAGAACCGCCGCATCCATGGAAAGCCGCGGTTCGGTGCGTTCTTATTTTTTCAGATAATGACGCGCGCTTGTTGATTGTGCCGGCGCTTTCTTCATCCAGCGGCGCAACGGAGAGGTGGTCGAAGGCGCTCCCCTGCTAAGGGAGTAGAGGTCAAAAGCTTCTCGTGGGTTCGAATCCCATCCTCTCCGCCCCTTCTGCCTGCTTGAAGACGGGCTTCCAAAAATTACCTCATTAAAACAGGCTGATAGCTGGGTATCCCGCTGCCATCGCCGCGCGATTCGGCGCCAAAATGCTCCGGAAACACCGCTGTTTTGTTCGATTC
>NZ_JAMYSA010000315.1:0-672 GCF_040321735.1 Mesorhizobium sp. M0293 | reverse complement strand
GCGATGCGGGCGAGCTCGACCGGTTCGCCAGCCGCACGACGGGCTATCGGCGCGTCGAGGAAGATGAAATTGCCTTGCTGGAGCCTGACTTAGCTGGCCGCTTCCGCCGCGGATTGCTCTTCCCTGCTGAGGGCCATCTTGATCCGCGCCAGGCGATGACAGCACTTCATGACAAGCTCGCGGCCACGGGGGTCGAGTTCCGCTTCGGCGCCGACGCCCAGCATGTTTTTGGTTTCGATCGTCAGATCGACTGTACGGGAATGGCGGCGCAAAATGACTGGCTGCGCGGCGTTCGCGGCGAAATGCTCACCCTGCGTATCCCTGATATCTCGCTGTCGCGCCCCGTCAGGCTGCTGCATCCGCGCTTTCCACTCTATGCAGTGCCGCGCACCGACCACCGTTTCATGATTGGTGCGACGATGATTGAAAGCCAGTCCGTCGGACCGGTTACGGCGCGTTCGATGATGGAACTGCTGGGCACCGCCTATGCCCTCCACCCGGCCTTTGGCGAGGCGGAGATCGTTGAAACCGGTGTCGGCGTCCGCCCAGCCTTTCCCGACAATTTGCCGCGCGTCGAAACCAAGGGTGAAATCATTGCGATCAACGGGCTCTATCGTCACGGTTTTCTCCTGGCTCCCGCCATGGCGCGCCAGGCTGCCGACCTGGTTTTCA
>NZ_JAMYSA010000314.1:0-673 GCF_040321735.1 Mesorhizobium sp. M0293 | reverse complement strand
CCACAAAGGAGCTGGCGATGAACCGCTCGGCCGTCAGCTCGGGCCGGTTGAGGTAGCCGCGCGCAACGCCGGCCCCGCCGATATAGAGCTCGCCCACCGCCCCCAACGGCACCGGCTGACCATGACCGTCCAGAAGATAGATCCGCGTGTTGGCGATCGGACGGCCGATCGTTTCAACGACGGTGTCTCCCCTGGGCATGCAAATCCAGGTCGAGTACGTCGTTGTCTCGGAAGGGGCGTATAGGTTACAGATCTTCTCGACGCGGCTGTGCTCGAAGATTCTCTCGATCAGAGCTGCGCTCAGCGCTTCGCCCGCCAAATTGATGGCGCTTGCCGCGGCGGGGACTGCTTCCTTGTCGAGCAGAGCGGCGATCGCAGAGGGGACTGTATTGATCAGCGAGACGTCCAGAGGCGTTTGCGCCAGTGCCAGCGCATTGTCGACGAGATAGAGCGTGCCGCCCTGTGACAGGGTAGCGAAGCACTCATAGACGGACAGATCAAAGCTGATCGAAGTGGAGAACAGCATGCGGCTGGTCTGCGCTTGCGCGTAGACGCCGCTACTCCAACGCAGCAGGTTCACGGTGCTTTGATGCTCGACCATGACGCCCTTGGGCGTCCCGGTGGAGCCCGAGGTGTAGATGATGTAGGCGAGATGGCGGGGGGTGAGCCCCAG
>NZ_JAMYSA010000313.1:0-673 GCF_040321735.1 Mesorhizobium sp. M0293 | reverse complement strand
GGGCCGGTTGAGGTAGCCGCGCGCAACCCCGGCCCCGCCGATATAGAGCTCGCCCACCGCCCCCAACGGCACCGGCTGACCATGAGCGTCCAGAAGATACACCCTAAGATCGGGGATGCGGCCGCCAATCGGGCTTCCCGACGCGGCAGTATCGGGCTCGACAAGAGGCCGATAGGTTGCATGCACGGTCGTTTCCGTGATGCCGTACATGTTGATCAGTTGTGGGGTGGAATCTAGGTGCTTTGCATACCAAGCCTTCAGAATTCGCGGCTCCAGGGCCTCCCCACCAAAAATCACATATCGAAGACGGCTGCGAAGACTGCTCTTGCACTCCGCATCGATGAACGTTTTGAACGCCGAGGGGGTCTGGTTCAAAACCGTCACGCCCGACTTGCAGATTAGATCATGGAAGTCAGGAGGAGACCGTGCAGTATCGACCGGCACGAGTATCAAACGCCCGCCGTAGCGCAGCGCACCCCACAGCTCCCACACTGAGAAGTCGAACGAGAAGGAATGGAACAGGCACCATATGTCGTGTTCGGTGAAGCCGTACCAATCCTGGGTCGCTTCGAACAAACGGACAATCTGCGCATGCTCGACCATGACGCCCTTGGGCGTCCCGGTGGAGCCCGAGGTGTAGATGATGTAGGCGAGATGGCGGGGGGTGAGCCCC
>NZ_JAMYSA010000312.1:0-711 GCF_040321735.1 Mesorhizobium sp. M0293 | reverse complement strand
GACCCTCCGGTGAGTGCTGCAGCTTGGTAACTCCAGTCTCCTCGGTCCGGTCCGAATGGACAACCCTCTGAAAGCTCACACCTAGCGCCGATACTGCACCAATGCGCGGAGTATCCGTAATAAACGTGGACAAATAGCTATCGATGACATCTTGATGGATCGGCATCGGACCAGAGCGTGTCGCGGCAAACTGGCTAAAGCGCGCAACCCGGCTCAGGTAAATCTTGGCGGACGCTCGCTTATAACCGAGCGTGAAAAAATGCTCCGCGAAGCGATCCATCTCGCCGCCGAGCGCACCGCTACGCAGGCGCTTGAGTACCCCACGATACGAAAACTAGAAGTCGAGCATATTGCCCCTCCAGCATTGCGGCGCAGGGGGATCCCGCGTCCGTCAGAGAGGCATGAAAGATTATTATGTGGCTGAGGATGCCAGATTTGGCAGACCCCGGCTAGCGCCGGGACGGCTCCGCCACAAAATCTCACCCGATGCATAAGAACGGATCGGCGCCCGTATCGCGCACCAGCGCCGCCAGGCCGTCCGGCCCCTTGCGGTTATGCAGGGCTCCGCATAACCGCAATTATGTGGAGCGCCGGATTATGCGGAGTCCGCAGCAACCAAGGCCAATTCGTCCGTTGATTCCAATGTGTTAGAGCGCTCTATCTGCTTTCTTGCTCGGCATAATTGTTGTCGTCTCTCGACGTCATTTGACC
>NZ_JAMYSA010000311.1:0-720 GCF_040321735.1 Mesorhizobium sp. M0293 | reverse complement strand
CCACAAAGGAGCTGGCGATGAACCGCTCGGCCGTCAGCTCGGGCCGGTTGAGGTAGCCGCGCGCAACCCCGGCCCCGCCGATATAAAGCTCGCCCACCGCCCCCAACGGCACCGGCCCACCATGAGCGTCCAGAAGATAGATCCGCGTGTTCGCAATCGGACGCCCGATCGGGACAACTGACCCGTCAAAATCAGCCGGGCAATTCCAGGCCGTCACGTCGATAGCTGCTTCCGTGGGACCATATAGATTGTGCAGGCCAGTCCAAGGCAATAGGCGCCTAACCTTGTGCACACTGGCGGCAGCAAGCGCCTCGCCACTGCATATGAGACGCTGCAGCGATGTGCAGCGATCGACACCCTTTGTATCGATAAAGCTGACCAACATCGAGGGTACAAAGTGTGCCGTGGTGATGCGTTGGCTAATTATCAAGTCTACAAGCGCGTCTGGGTCTTTGTGTGCAGCCGGAGGCGCCAGCACCAGGGTCGCCCCTTCAAGCAACGTCCAGAAGAACTCCCAGGCCGAGACATCGAAGCCAAATGGCGTCTTCTGCAAGACGACATCGGTTGCATTGAGAGCGTAGGCTTTTTGCATCCAGATCAGGCGATTGATAATAGCCCGATGCTCATTCTGTGCTCCCTTGGGCGTCCCGGTGGAGCCCGAGGTGTAGATGATGTAGGCGAGATGGCGGGGGGTGAGCCCCAGCGCGCGCGGGTCGGGGT
>NZ_JAMYSA010000310.1:0-720 GCF_040321735.1 Mesorhizobium sp. M0293 | reverse complement strand
CAGTCCAACCGCCCGTGAACGCGCTGGAGCACTGCGCGTCTTTTTTGCGGAAATAGAAGTGCCGAGGTCAGATTTGAAGCTGCCGCAGCGCTCAGTTCAGCAGGGCTATCCCTGATCTATGGCCTTGCTTTGATGGTGGGAGCGCTCTTTGCGGACCATGTCGTACGACTCGATATACGCCATCTCCAGAAGGTATCCTAGGAACTGCAGCCTGTGAGACCCCGCGATCTGATTCAGTTCGCTGAGCATTGCGCTGATGAAGGCAAGCGCCTTGGCCCGGTCGGATCTCAATCCCTTGTCGATCATCGTACGTCCCCACTTCCGCAGATTGCTCCTATATGGAGCGCGCTCTATTCAGTTCAGATGCTTCTGGATGCATGCTTCGATAGGCACGTCCATGCCGATGTCGAGGATTGGCGCGCTGTGCGTAAGCCACCCAATAGAAATGAGGTCGACCCCGGTTGCCGCTACGGCTGGTGCCGTTGCCGGCGTTATGCGACCCGAGGCCTCGGTGGTCGCGCGGCCGTCGACCATTGCCACCGCTCGGGTCAGTTGCTTGACGGACATATTGTCCAGCAGGATGGCGTCGACCCCGGCGCCTAGCGCGATCTCGAGCTGGTCGAGCGTGTCGACCTCGACCTCGACCTTGACCATATGGCCGACCGCGGCGCGCGCCCGCTCAATGGCCGTGCGGATGTCGCCGGCAATGGCAATGTGTTT
>NZ_JAMYSA010000309.1:0-727 GCF_040321735.1 Mesorhizobium sp. M0293 | reverse complement strand
GCGCGCTCATCATCGCTGTGAGGCGAACGCCTTCGATCACAATTCTGGAAGGCATGGAAGCCCGCCGGCTCATTGTGGAAAATGGTGCGGTCAGCGGCGTTGTGGCGGCAAAAGGTGGACAGGCGATTATATTTCCGACGCGCCGCGTGGTTCTTGCGAGCGGCGGTATCGGCGCCCTGTTCAGAGACACGACCAATCCGGCCGGCTCATTCGGGCACGGCCTGGCGCTCGCCGCATGCGCCGGTGCGGAACTCGCCGATCTGGAATTCATCCAGTTCCACCCGACGGCGCTCGACGTTTCGCATCGGCCTATGCCGTTGGTGAGCGAAGCGGTCCGCGGCGAAGGCGCAGTCCTGATCGACGAGTGCGGGCACCGCTTTCTATGCGATACGCCTGGCGGCGAGCTGGCATCGCGCGACGTCGTGGCACGGGCCGTATGGCAGCAGCTTGGCACCGGACATCGTGTTTACCTTGATGCCCGGCAGTCCCTCGGCCAGAAGTTCGCCAAGCGCTTCCCAGCTGTGACCCGGCATTGCCGGGACGCCGGAATCCATCCGGCAGTCGAGCCCATCCCGGTTCGCCCAGCGGCACATTATCACATGGGCGGCGTGGCCGTGGATGCCGCGGACCGCAGCACGGTGTCGGGCTTGTGGGCTTGCGGTGAGGTTGCCTGCACCGGTCTGCACGGGGCGAACCGGCTTGCCAGCAACTCGCTGACCGAGGCCGT
>NZ_JAMYSA010000308.1:0-732 GCF_040321735.1 Mesorhizobium sp. M0293 | reverse complement strand
GGTCAAATGACGTCGAGAGACGACAACAATTATGCCGAGCAAGAAAGCAGATAGAGCGCTCTAACACATTGGAATCAACGGACGATTGGCCTTGGTTGCTGCGGACTCCGCATAATCCGGCGCTCCACATAATTGCGGAAGTCGACCGGCTTCGTCGCCACCATGACCTTGACCGCACCCGTCGGCCCGATCACGACGTCGCCTTCAGCGCGCGGATCACTGCGCCCACCGTCTTGGAATCGGCGCCCCGGCCGACCCGCATAGCGACGCCGTCTATCTCCAGCTCGATCACACCGTCTCGGGCGGCTTTCTGCTTCCGCCGCCGCCTTGCCGCCGGTTCAGGCCTCGGCGCTGCAATCACCGCCGGAACAAACAACGATTCCGGTGCCGGCGCTTCCGCCAACGGCTGACGAGCGGCCCGACGCCAGGCGAACAGCTGCTGCGGGGACAAAGCGTATCGCCGCGCCACCGCGCTCACGGTCGCGCCGGCTTCGTAGCTTTCCGCCACGATCCGCGCCTTCTCCTCCGGCAGCCATTCGCGCCGCCGACCGGAGCCCGTGAACACCTCGAACCGGCGCGCGGGCTCGTGATCGCTGGATTTAAGCGTAAGCTCTGAAATCGTCATGTGTCGAAGCCCTCAAAGGCGGTCGCGTCCCTACAGGTGGTGTAGATCGGCGGTAGCGAAGCCGCAAGCGCGCCCGCCCGCAACAGCGCGGTTGCGAGCGCCCGGCG
>NZ_JAMYSA010000307.1:0-743 GCF_040321735.1 Mesorhizobium sp. M0293 | reverse complement strand
CCAGGGGAATCGCTTCAGGTTAACGTTGATTTTTGACGGATGAGATTTTCGAGATAATCGGCGTTGAGATTGGCGAGTTTTCGTCGAACCTTGAGGCTGTGCTTGTCCTTGGGGTTTCGGACGAGGTTGACGGCCATGTGTTTGACGATGGCCATGTTTTGCGGACCGTGCGCTGTTCTGAGACGCGCGAGATCGTCGTGAAAGACGACATCGAGCACCCAGTGGAGCCGGTTCTCGATGCCCCAATGGGCTCGCACGGCATGGGCGAAGCTTTTGGCGTCGAGCTTGGCGGAGGACAGATAGTAGCGCCGCTCGTGCTCGGTCTTGCCGTTGCGTTCGACGCGGGTTTCGATCATGCCGATCATGGCCAGGCGCGGGAAGCGCGGTTCGCCGGGATAGCGGCGGTCGGAGAACAGCCAGTCAACCGTATGGCAGACGGTGTGGCGACGGCCTTCAAGGCGGCCATGGTCGTTGTCGGTGGTCTCGACGGGTGTTTCCAGCATGGTTTGCGGCGGCTCCGCGAAGAAGCGCTCGACATCGGCGAAGGTGGCAGGCCAATTGGCCTTGAGCGCGAGCAGATAGTCGCCGCCCTTGGCGACAACGGCTTCGGCGATTGCCGCCTGTGTTCCCATGGCATCGATAGTGACCAGTGCGCCGGTCAGTTCAAGGCGTTCGAGCAGCAACGGGATGGCGGTGATTTCATTTGATTTTATGTCTGTCGCCTGCTGGCCGAGCACGAGCCT
>NZ_JAMYSA010000306.1:0-749 GCF_040321735.1 Mesorhizobium sp. M0293 | reverse complement strand
TGTCCAGCCGATAGATGGGTAACACTTTGAACCGGATACATAGGTAACAGTTTTCCCCCTTATGATAGGTTCGTCGCAGCGCCAAGCGGTTGGGTTGGCGCTACGCTGCGGCGAACCAGTTTCTTGTGCTTGTGGTCGATGAAGCCGAGCGGATGGGCATAGAAGCGCATCGCCCATTCGCCGTTCTCGGTTTCTTCGATGGCAATCGGCTCGCCTGCCAGCGTGGCCGAGACGTAGATCTCGGCGCCCTGCCATTTGACGGCGCCGTTCTGGCGCACGCTGCGCACTGCCGCCTCGGCCGGATAATCCGGCTCGGGGGTCGTCTTGGGCATGGGGCGGGTCGAGGGACGGTAATGCTGTGCTGGGGTGTCCATGCCAAGCGCCTCGTGCGGGCGCTCCTCATTGTAGCTGCGCCGGAAGGCCTCGAACGCCTGGGCTTGAGCCGCCCTGTCGGCCTCCGGTGCCTTGGCCATCGGCAGCATGGTCAGGTGGAAACGCTCATGGCGCCCGTTTTGCTGCGGCTTGCCCGGTTGGATGCGCTCAAGGGCGATGCCGAGCTTGATGAAGCGCGCCGCAAGCGGCGCCAGCCCGGTGACGCCGGTCGACGCAAATGGTGAGCCATTGTCGCTTCTGAAGCGATCGGGCAGGCCGTTCTCCTCAAACAACCGCTCAAACACCGGCCAAGCCTCCTCATCCGCCGTCGAACTCGTTGCCTCGAGCCCCAACAGGTAGCGGCTCGACACATCCAT
>NZ_JAMYSA010000305.1:0-786 GCF_040321735.1 Mesorhizobium sp. M0293 | reverse complement strand
CCCCCCGCCATCTCGCCTACATCATCTACACCTCGGGCTCCACCGGGACGCCCAAGGGCGTCATGGTCGAGCATCGCGGAGTGGTGCGTCTTGTGGCGGGGAACGATTTCGTAGAGATCTCCCCGCGGGACGTCTTTCTCAACGCATCCTCGCCCACATTCGACGCGACCACGTTCGAGGTCTGGGGGGCCTTGGCGAACGGCGCCAGCATTGTGCTCTATCCTGAACGTCACCTTTCGACCGCAACGCTGGCCCAGACCATCCAAGACCAAGGCGTCACTATCGCCTGGATGACTGCCCGATTGTTCGACGTCTATGTGGGGGAGGAGCGGAGTACTGATCGGCTACAGCAACTGCTGGTCGGGGGCGAAGAGGTCTCCGCGGCTTCCATAAGAGCATGCCAGAAGCGACATCCGACGCTGCGGGTCTCAAATGGCTATGGCCCGACAGAGAATACCACCTTCAGTCTCTGCTATTCGGTACCTGCTGTTTTCGATAGCCGGCAACGGGTGCCGCTGGGACGACCAATTCGCAATACGGTTGTCTATCTTCTGGACGGTCATGGTCAGCCGGTGCCGTTGGGGGCGGTGGGCGAGCTCTATATCGGCGGGGCCGGGGTTGCGCGCGGCTACCTCAACCGGCCCGAGCTGACGGCCGAGCGGTTCATCGCCAGCTCCTTTGTGGAGGGCGACCGGCTGTACCGGAGCGGCGACCTGGGGCGCTATCTGCCGGACGGCAATCTGGAGTTTTTGGGCCGCAACGACGAGCAGGTGAAGATCCGCGGCT
>NZ_JAMYSA010000304.1:0-805 GCF_040321735.1 Mesorhizobium sp. M0293 | reverse complement strand
CTAAGCGGCGACCGGCTTGGGCCGGAGTTGGAAGAGAGCGATCAAGAGGGACAAAAAACCCTTCAGCCACCTGAGCAGGAGGGAGAAGTTGTAGCCGGCGGCAGCCAGGATGGCGTTGACGGCGTCGCCCTGCTGGCCGGCGAGGTAGTTGCGGCCCATGCGGTGCTCAGCCTTGATGTGGCCGATCACCGGTTCGACCGCCGACCGCCGCCGCATCTGGCGTTTGATGGCCGGGGTGACGCGGCGTTTCTGGCCGCTGGTGAAGACCCTGAACTTGTGGCTCTGTGGTGCGTTGTGGCCGCGATAGCCGGCGTCGGCGAGGATGCGGCCGATCTGGTTGCCGATGGTCTCTTCCATGTCGGGGATGACGCTTGCCAGCGTGTGGCCGTCGTAGGGATTGCCGGGCAGCGCTTTTGCATGCAGAGCGAACTGGCCACCCTTGGAGCGCTTCAGCGTGGTGGCGAGCGAGACCTTCACTCCGAACTCGTAGGGCATGTGCGCCTTGCCCTTGCCGATGCATTCCACCTCGTGCGCGTGCAAGCTGTAGATCTTGCGGCCGCGCTGGCGCTGACGCTGCTCGAGGACGGTGGCGGCCTGGTAGAGCGGCCATTTGAAGAGCGCGTCCAGTCCCGCATCGCCAGCAATCTGGCGACCGATGTCGCGAATGGTCCGGCCGAGATAGGTCTTGAGCCTGCGCAGCGCCTTGTTGGCCCGCTTGAACTGCTTGGCGTGGGCATAGCGCTGGTGCTTGATCAGCGCCAGCTTGCCGACCCGCACATAGGTCTGGCGCAAATTGAGACCCGTC
>NZ_JAMYSA010000303.1:0-810 GCF_040321735.1 Mesorhizobium sp. M0293 | reverse complement strand
GGGAATGACGAAGGCACGCCGCACCTCGTGGCGGCCATGCGCATCCTCTTCGGTCTGATGGAACTTGGTTGCTTTGCTGGCCGCCGCCTTGTCGAGGGCGGCCTTGGCCTCGCTGGCCAGTTTCGACTGGTTGCCCTTGATGGCGATCACGTAGTGGCCGCCGCCCTCGCGCACGGTTTTGGTCATGCGGCGATGGCAGTGCAAGGCGTCGGCCGTTACGGTCAGCCCCTTGAGCGACAACAATTCGAGCGCCGCGATCGCGGCCTGCACTTCGCCGCCCTTCTGCGCCACGGTCTGGGCCAGGCTCATGAAGGTGTCGCAGCCAAAGACGGTCACCACCAGCGGTGGCATATGCGAGCAGCCCTTGGCGTAGGCGCGCCGCAGGCTCTTGCCATCTATGGCGACCTGCCCTTTCGGCGCATCGATGCGCGCCTGCCCGCCGAACGCGGTCATGAAGCGCATGAAGGCATCGTTGAGGGCGACAGGATCGAGAGCCGCCAGCACCCGGCTGAAGGTGTCGTGGCTGGGCGCGCCACGCTCGAGCGGAATGAACTGCCGCAACAGATCGAGACGGTTCCTGGCAAACAGCTCCATCTCCGTGCAGTGCGTCGCCCCGCAAAGCACCGCCGCAAGTGCTACGAACAAAATCTCCGGCAACGAGTGCTGCGCGGTCAAGTCCCGCGGGTCCGGCACCTCGCCGAATACATCCAGAAACACCATCACGGCCTCCGATCATTCAGAGGTCCTCTCAGAATCGATTTCCGCACACCACACAAGAGTCCGTTTGTACTCATGTGCGATTCCCCTGCC
>NZ_JAMYSA010000302.1:0-841 GCF_040321735.1 Mesorhizobium sp. M0293 | reverse complement strand
GCTGATGCGATCTCCGGACCGGTAGCTCTCGCCGTAATTGATCAGGCTGGTACTGTTGGAAGGCTTGATCAGCCTCGTCACCCCAATCTCCAGCATAGCTCACTGTCACGCGGCCAACGTGCCTCCGTAGCTAACATCTACGTCAGCGTTGAAGAAGTACCCTGCGCCACGGGATGTTTTGACCAGGCGAGGGTTGGCCGCATCAGCCTCCAGCTTTCGGCGCAAGCGCATGATTAGGACATCGATACTTCGATCGTACACCTCTTCTCCACGCACACGGCTCGCGAGCAAAAGCCGTTCTCTGGATAGCACGTTGCGGGGGTTCTCCAGAAATGCGATCAAGAGATTGAACTCACATGCGGTAAGCTTGACCTCGCCACGCTCCGCACAGATCAGTCGCCGCTGCTTCACGCTGAGCTTCCAGGCCCCAAAGCGAAATGAGCGCTGCTCTCTGATTCGCGGACTAGAAATGCGCTGGCGTAGCGCTACTCGAATGCGGGCCAAGAATTCGCGCATCCCGAAAGGCTTGGGAATGAAATCGGTTGCGCCGAGCTCCAGTGCAACCACTTTTTCCGCCTCATCAAGCCGGTCGCCGCTGATCACTATGATAGGAACATCCGATTTTGTCGCCAGATTGCGGACGATCGCAAGTCCATCCTCCCGGCCTAGGTTAAGGTCAACAACCACGAGATCGACTGGCTCACGTGAAAGAACATAGTCAAACTGCTTGCTATCGTGGACTGCGGTTACCTTCAGGGCATGCATCGTGAGATACTCGGCGATGAGGCGCCGCATTGCGGCATCATCGTCAATGACAAGAACATGTTTCAACGGCACACCT
>NZ_JAMYSA010000301.1:0-848 GCF_040321735.1 Mesorhizobium sp. M0293 | reverse complement strand
GGCTCCCTTCCTTTCCCCCCTTCGGAGGGAAAGGAAGGGAGCCTCGTTGGAACAGCGCTGGCGGCAAAAGGCTCGCGCCCTTCCTCTACCCCGTCGATCGGGGGAGAGGTGGCTCGGCGAAGCCGAGACGGAGTGGGGGTCGACCTAGCTCGGGCGTCGAGGGTTCAACCCGGGGCGATATATCTGGTTGGTTCCGGGCCTGCCTTTAGATTTAAGACGATATCAAACTGCACCACGTCCGTCGACCGACCATGCGCCGGCGCCGGCCATCGCCAGCGCCAGGAAGCCGCCTGATATGGCGATGTCCTTCATCAGCATCTGCTGGTGCAGGAAGGCGAGCATCGCGTCGCCGCCGCCCTGGCCGTAATGGCCGATGAAACCGGCGGCGATGCAGAAGACGGCGAGCAGCAGCGCCGTGATCCGGGTCTGGAAACCGACCAGGATGAGCAATCCGGCGATGAGTTCGAACAGTCCCGTGCCCCAGGCGGCAAGCGTCGGCAGCGGCAGGCCGAGGCCGGCGAAATAGCCTGTCGTGCCGGCGATATCGCTCAACGCGTGAAAACCGGAGGGCACGAACAGGGCGGCGAGCAGCAGCCGGGAAAGCAGAAGCAGCGCGTTGCGGGGCATGCGTTCACCTCCGTTGTCGGCCGCCGGTTGGCCTCGTCCGATGCCCCTGATCCTAGCAGAAATTCCGGCCGGCAGATGGGCGGGCACATACCGACAACGAAAAAGCGGCGCGGGAAATACGCCCCCCGGTTTTTTGACGCGGTTTTGCGGGCGTTGGGGCGGCCCGGGTGGGGGGGGCCGCAAAAGCGCCCGCGCCCCGCGGGGGCCGGGCGGGGGAAACC
>NZ_JAMYSA010000300.1:0-863 GCF_040321735.1 Mesorhizobium sp. M0293 | reverse complement strand
TCCCAGGGAGTGGTGTAGCTGACGGCTTGGTCGCCGCGCTCTCCGGCATGGGCCGGACTGATCAGCGCGCCACTGCCGGCAGGCTGATGAGCGGATCATCGCTCATCTGGCTGATGGTCTCAAGAGTCATATAGCGCGCCCGCTGCACGGCCCATTCATCATTCTGCTCAAGCAGCAACGCGCCGACGAGGCGGACGATGGCATCGTCATTGGGGAAGATGCCGATGACCTCGGTGCGCCGCTTGATCTCGCCGTTGAGGCGCTCGATCGGGTTGGTCGAGTGCAGCTTGGCGCGGTGCTCCTTGGGAAAGTCATGTAGGCAAGCACGTCGGGCTCGGCGTCGTCCATGATTGTCGCCAGCTTCGGCACCTTCGGCCGGATCTGGTCGGCGACGGCGCGCCATTGGGTGCTGGCGGCTTCTGGCGTCTCCTGGGCAAAGGCGGTGGCGATGAAGGCGGAGACGACACGGCGCCCGCTCTTGCCGGCATGCGCCAGCACGTTCCTCATGAAGTGGACGCGACAGCGCTGCCAGGTCGCCGACAGAACCTTGGTGACGGCCGCCTTGATGCCTTCATGGGCATCGGAGACGACGAGCTTGACGCCCCTGAGGCCGCGGCGGGTCAGCTTGCGCAAGAACTCCGTCCAGATCGGCTCGGCCTCAGACGTGCCGACCTCCATGCCCAGCACCTCGCGCCGGCCGTCCGCGTTGACGCCGACAGCGATGATGACGGCGACCGAGACGATGCGGCCGCCGCGGCGCACCTTCAGGTAGGTGGCGTCGATCCACAGATATGGCCAGTCGCCCTCGATGGGTCTTTCAAGGAACGCTTTGACCTTGCCGTCGATCTCTTCGCACAGCCGGC
>NZ_JAMYSA010000299.1:0-879 GCF_040321735.1 Mesorhizobium sp. M0293 | reverse complement strand
TCCAATGGGCTCGGTGTTATACGGGACGAGCAAGCACTATCCGACACCGTGGAAACGCTGCTGCCGATCGCGGTTCGCAACACTGCCGCTTCCGATCCCGCCTTGATCGCGCTGATGATCGCGGTTGCGGCGCTTCGGCGCCAGGAAAGCCGCGGCTCGCATTACAGGTCGGACTTCCCCATACGCAGCGCGCAGGCCCGGTCTTCGCGCTTGACCTTCGCCTCAGCAATGACGGTTGCGGCCGAACTTATTCTGCGGCCCGCGGAACGGAGTGCCTGATGACGTCACCTCCACCCCTTCCCGGGATCGTGATCGAGCCGATCGTGCGTAGCGCTCTACTTGAGGATCTGGGCAAAGCCGGTGACCTTACCAGCGATGCGATTATACCCTTTGACTGCAAGGCCGCCTTTGCGTTCAGAGCCAGGCAGTCTGGCGTTGTTGCCGGTCTTGATCTGGTAGCCTACGCTTTCATGCTTGTTGATCCGTCGATCGACATACGTTTTGGACGTCTGGACGGCAGCAGGATCGCGGCGGGTGAAACCATTGCAAGGGTGAGTGGACCGGCGCGGGGAATGCTTGCGGCCGAGCGTACAGCGCTCAATTTTCTCAGCCATCTCAGCGGCATTGCAACGGCAACGGCCGAGATCGTCGAGGCGGTGCGCGGTCAGAAAGCACGGATCGTCTGCACGCGAAAGACGACGCCCGGCCTACGCGCGCTGGAAAAATACGCCGTGCGCGCCGGCGGCGGCGCCAACCACCGCTTCGGGCTGGATGATGCCGTGCTCATCAAGGAAAAACACATTGCCATTGCCGGCGACATCCGCACGGCCATTGAGCGGGCGCGCGCCGCGGTCGGCCATATGGTCAAGGTCGAGGTCG
>NZ_JAMYSA010000298.1:0-885 GCF_040321735.1 Mesorhizobium sp. M0293 | reverse complement strand
TCTGGACTTATCGTCGAGCAGTCTAGCCAAATCTGGACGGTTTCCTTCTCTGAGGGTTCCGCTGAGTGGTGGCCTTGCACCCAAACAGGATGTGGAACAGAGCAGGGGCAGATGCCAGATTGCCAAGAAGACGACGCGGTCCTGGTTTGATTTGGCAGTGGGCGGGCCAAATGCGCTTGACAAAGCCGCGCCGGCCCGTTCAATCTGAGGCATTCACCAGGGGAGTCCCGGCAAGGGGCTGAGATACTGCTGGCTTTCGCGGCGCAGTGACCCGTTGAACCTGATCCAGTTCATACTGGCGTAGGGACGGTGCAAGCGCTCTGCGGGAGTTCACGCCCGAGGTCCTGTTTCGGCAGGTCCACAGAAGCGTCTTTTCATCCTTCCGGCACAGAACTGGGTCTCCAATGCATGAGCAAAGGAGCCTCAAGATGAATGCCCTCACCCCTGCCGTGTCGACGGGACCGCTGCCCGCCTCGCGGAAGATCCACAAGCCCGGCACCATCCACTCGCAGATCAAAGTGCCGATGCGCGAAATCTCCGTCCATCCGACAGCCGGCGAACCGCCAGTCACCGTCTACGATCCGTCGGGCCCCTATACCGATCCGGCTGTCGAAACCAGCATCGAAAAAGGCCTGGCTCGGCTTCGCCACGAATGGATCTTGGCCCGCGGCGATGTCGAGGACTGTGACGGCCGCCATGTCCGGCCGGAGGACAACGGATTCGCGACGGGCGAACGCCTGACGCCGGAATTTCCCATCCGCCACCGACCGCTCAGGGCCAAAGCAGGCAAGGCGGTGACGCAGCTTGCCTATGCGCGCGCCGGCATCATCACACCCGAAATGGAGTTCGTTGCCATTCGCGAGAACCTTGGTCGCGAGATCCTGC
>NZ_JAMYSA010000297.1:0-886 GCF_040321735.1 Mesorhizobium sp. M0293 | reverse complement strand
TTGCGGAACGGCTGCGGTGCGGCAAGCTCATGCCCGCGACCTTCCAGCACGGCCCGCACCTCGGCATGCATGACCTCCAGCGTCGTGTGATCGCCGATCAGATGGTGCAGCAGCTCCAACAGCAGCCAGCGCCCCGTGCCCGGCTCGCGCGCGATCACGACGCGCATCAACGGCGCCCGGCCAAGGTCGATGCGGTACTGGCGCGGATCGAACCGCCGCTTCAGCTGCTCGGAACCGGGACCGCCATCCTCATCCAGCTCGACCTCGCGCACCTCCAGGGCCGCCTTGCGCCACACCACCTGCGCCGGGCTCGACAGACCCTCCCAGACAAAGGCCGTACGCAGAATGTCGTGCCGGTCCACCACCTGCTGAACCGCGCCAAGATAGCGCTCCAACAGGCCGCGCTCGGCAAACGCCATCTGCGAGACCAGCAGATACGGATCGCCCTTCGTCGCCAGCAGATGATGGAACAGGATGCCGTCCTGCAGCGGCGACAGGCAATAGATATCCTGGATGTTGGCGACCCCGCCCGGCACCGTGGCGACGATCCGGTCGATCTCCTGTTGGGTCAGATCGATCAGCGGCAGCATCCGCGGCGTAATCGCCGTGCTGTGTTGCGTGATCAGGTTGGCAGGCACCGCCACCTCGTGATGGCTGCCCAGGCTGGCGGCCAGATCGCAAAGCACCGGCCGGGCGAACAGGGTGCGCACCTCCACCCCGAGCGACAGCCGCCGCAGCCGCTCCATCAGCTGCACGGCCAACAGCGAGTGGCCGCCGAGCTCGAAGAAGTGGTCGTGGCGGCCGATGCGCTCGAGGCCGAGCAGCTCTTGCCAGATCCCGGCCAGCAGCGTCTCGACCTCGCCCTGCGGCGCTTCATAGGCGGTGC
>NZ_JAMYSA010000296.1:0-905 GCF_040321735.1 Mesorhizobium sp. M0293 | reverse complement strand
GTGATGTTGTCGCCCGGCATCACCATCTCGGTGCCTTCCGGCAGCGACACGATGCCGGTCACGTCGGTCGTGCGGAAGTAGAACTGCGGACGGTAGTTGGTGAAGAACGGCGTGTGACGGCCACCTTCGTCCTTGGTCAGGATGTAGGCTTCGGCCACGAACTTCTTGTGCGGCTTCACCGTGCCCGGCTTGGCCAGAACCTGGCCGCGCTCGACACCTTCACGATCAACGCCGCGCAGCAGCGCGCCGATGTTGTCGCCAGCCTGGCCCTGATCGAGCAGCTTGCGGAACATCTCGACGCCCGTGCAGGTCGTCTTGGTCGTCGGACGGATGCCGATGATCTCGAGTTCCTCGCCGACCTTGACCACGCCGCGCTCGACGCGACCGGTCACGACCGTGCCACGGCCCGAGATCGAGAACACGTCTTCGATCGGCATCAGGAACGGCTTGTCGAGCGGACGAACCGGGGTCGGGATGTAGGCATCGACCGCAGCCATCAGCTCGCGGATCGCGTCCTCGCCGATCTTCTTGTCGCTGTCTTCGAGAGCAGCCAGAGCCGAACCCTTGACGATCGGAATGTCGTCGCCGGGGAACTCGTTCTTGGTCAGAAGCTCGCGAACCTCGAGCTCGACCAGTTCGAGCAGCTCGGCGTCGTCGACCTGATCGACCTTGTTCAAGAACACCACGATCGACGGCACGCCGACCTGACGGGCGAGCAGGATGTGCTCGCGGGTCTGCGGCATCGGGCCGTCGGCAGCCGACACGACCAGGATCGCGCCGTCCATCTGCGCGGCACCGGTGATCATGTTCTTCACATAGTCGGCGTGGCCGGGGCAGTCGACGTGAGCGTAGTGGCGGTTGGCCGTCTCATATTCGACGTGCGCCGTCGAGATCGTGATGCCGCG
>NZ_JAMYSA010000295.1:0-929 GCF_040321735.1 Mesorhizobium sp. M0293 | reverse complement strand
CCGGCATGGGCCAGCACGTTCCTCATGAAGTGGACGCGGCACCTCTGCCATGTCGCGCACAGCACCTTGGTGACGGCCGCCTTGATGCCTTCATGGGCATCGGAGACGACGAGCTTGACGCCGCGCAGGCCACGGCGGGTCAGCTTGCGCAGGAACTCCGTCCAGATCGGCTCGGCCTCAGACGTGCCGACCTCCATGCCCAGCACCTCGCGTCGGCCGTCCGCATTGACGCCGACAGCGATGATGACGGCGACCGAGACGATGCGGCCGCCGCGGCGCACCTTCAGGTAGGTGGCATCGATCCACAGATATGGCCAGTCGCCCTCGATGGGTCTTTCAAGGAACGCTTTGACCTTGCCGTCGATCTCTTCGCACAGCCGGCTGACCTGGCTTTTGGAGATGCCGCTCATGCCCATGGCCTTGACCAGATCGTCGACCGAGCGGGTCGAGATACCCTGGACGTAGGCCTCCTGGATGACGGCGGTCAGCGCCTTCTCGGCCATGCGGCGCGGTTCGAGAAAACCGGGGAAGTAGGAGCCCTTCCTGAGCTTGGGGATGCGCAGTTCGACAGTGCCGGCCCGCGTCTCCCAGTCGCGCTCGCGATAGCCGTTGCGCTGGGCCGTGCGCAACGGGTTCTTCTCGCCATAGGCGGCGCCGGTGGCGGCCCCAACCTCCAACTCCATCAGCCGCTCGGCGGCAAAGCCGATCATCTCGCGCAAGAGATCGGAATCCGGAGTCTTCTCCACGAGCGCGCGCAGGTTCATCATGTCGTCGGTCATCGGTGGTCCTTCCGAAATGGGTTGGCGTCAACAACCAAACCCTACCGGAAAGCGCCGATGACCACCGCAAAGCCGCTCGCTCGCTACAGCGCTACCAACGGCGCGCTCGCGAGCAGCTTCGCTACCGCCGAGCTACACCACCTCATGGGA
>NZ_JAMYSA010000294.1:0-963 GCF_040321735.1 Mesorhizobium sp. M0293 | reverse complement strand
CCTCTTAGAGCCTGACTCGAAACTCGGTTACGCACGACGCGGAGCTGCCATGCGGCGAAGCATGAGGCGGATCGAGGCGATGAAGATCCACGCCTCGGCGCTGGCGATGGTCGCCTCGAAGTCTTTGGCGAGCCGGCGACAACGTCCCAGCCAGGCGAAAGTTCGCTCGACGACCCATCGTCGCGGCAGCACCTCGAAGCCCTTGGCCGTGTCGGAGCGCTTGATGATTTCGATGGTCCATGTGCCGAGATTGGCCAGAGCCTGCGTCAGTTTTTCTCCGGCATAGCCGCCGTCGGCGAACAGATGGCGCAACCAGGGGTAAAGCCGTCGAATGGAGGCGATGACGCCGACTGCCCCATCCCTGTCCTGGATGTCGGCCGTATGCACCGTCAATCCGACCAAGTGCCCCTCGGTGTCGGTAATGATATGGCGCTTGCGGCCTTTGAGCTTCTTGCCGGCGTCGTAACCACGCAAACCGGCAACGTCCGTGGTCTTTGCCGATTGGCTGTCGATGACGCCGGCGCTCGGGCTCGCCTCGCGACCGAGGGCGAGGCGTGCCGCAGCCACCAAGTGGAAGTTGATGGTCTTCCACAGCCCGTTGTCCCGCCAGGCATAGAAATAGCGTTGAACCGTCGAAACCGGCGGGAACCGGTCCGGCAATGCCCGCCACTGGCAGCCGGTCCAGGCGATGTAGAGGAGCGCGTCCACGACCGCCCGAAGTTCTGTCGTCCGCGGTCGTCCCGTCGCCTTCGTTCCCGGCAGGAACGGCTCGATCAACTCCCATTCCTTGTCCGTCAACGCGTTTGCATCCCGCTGCCCCGCGCGGCAATATCGCCGGCGGGTGGTCTCCGTCCAACCCATGTCGTGATCCCGTTCAAGTCTAGACAACTCAAGCGAATCACAACGGACGGGGCCACTCAACCGCTTCCACGCCCAATCCCGAGTTTCGGGTCAGGCTCTTAG
>NZ_JAMYSA010000293.1:0-1006 GCF_040321735.1 Mesorhizobium sp. M0293 | reverse complement strand
TGTAAGCGATACGTGTTCCGTCCTTCATAGGTACGTAGCCGATATCGCGCACCACGTCAGCTTCACCAAGAGGGGTTTTGACCAGCTTCATTTTTGAGCGTCCATGTTGAGAAATTTCTACATTTTCCTCGTTGCGAGTGCTCTTTGCACAACGCATGCATGAGCCACAGCATCCCGCTTGACGAGAAGCGGCTATCAACCAAATCGGAATTCCCGGCACCGCAGAAGGTGCGTCACCTGACCTGGGTGAACTCCTCCCTCGATACACTCCGCCGCGATCAAAAGGGCGAACGTACGAACGAAAGAAGCGCCGCAGGTTCAAGGTGACGTTAGAAGACCAGAACTGGTGCGGCGTGGCTCATATCAATTTCACTGTGGCTACCAAAACTTTGATATTAGCGAGCCTTTCGGTGACGGCTATCGTTGGCGTGGTCTTGGAAGTTGAGAGACTCATGGATCTGGGCATAGAATGGGGATCTTTGCACATCCCGCTGTAGGCTAGGCCAAAACTGAATACGCTGCCGGCCTAATAGCTCGGGCTCGGCCTCGCTCCCTGTACCGTGTCGGAGCCGGGAGCCTCGAGCGTTAGAAGCGCGCAGCGGATTGAATCCGATTTGTGGAACTCTAAGGGCGGTGGGTCATGAACATCAGAGTTGGGCAATGGGATGGAAAATGTTGAACCCCATCACTGTTGAAATCGTCAGGAATGGATTGATATCCGCCGCGGAAGAAATGAACGCGATGCTGATCCGCTCCGCATTCACGCCGATCATCTATGAGATGAAGGATTGCGCTGTTGCGATCTTGGACCGCGACCACAAGGTTCTCGGACAATCGTCGGGTTTGCCGATATTTCTCGGCAATCTGGAAGTCTGTTCGGAATATACGGAGCGCAAATTCGGCAGGCACATTTGGCGCGAAGGCGACATCTGGGCACTGAACGATACTTACGTGGTTGGCACCCATCTCAATGACGTCTCTGTATATGCACCGATCTTTTTCAGGG
>NZ_JAMYSA010000292.1:0-1023 GCF_040321735.1 Mesorhizobium sp. M0293 | reverse complement strand
GGGCAGGGGAATCGCATATGAGTAAGAGTAAGTCTTGCGTTGAGTGGAAAGGTTGATTCTTTAGGTGCCTTCTCTTTGAAGAGGAGACCCAATGCCGTTTCTGCTTTCGATTTTGCGTGAAATTCGGGATCCGCGTGACATCAACGCGCGTCATGATCTGGCGGAGCTTCTGTTCTTGGCTCTGCTTGCGACCCTGTGTGGGGCCAAGAGCTGTGTTGACATTGCCGATTTTGTTGAGGGGCGGGAAGACGAGCTGAGAGAGATCGTGGCGCTGGAGCATGGTTGCCCGAGCCACGACACGTTCAGCCGGGTGTTTCGACTTCTCGATGCCGATGAGCTTTCGCGCAGCTTTGCCGCTTTCATGGCAGCGCTGCGACAAACGCTCGGGCCTTCGCCGCGCGGCGTGGTGGCGGTCGACGGCAAATCGCTGCGGCGCGGCTACACCAAGGGTCGGGTCTTTATGCCGCCTTTGATGGTGAGCGTGTGGGACGCCGAGACGAGGCTGTCGATTGCCGCTGCCCGCGCGCCCGAGGGCGACGAGGTCACAGCCACGCTGGATCTTCTGAAGAGCTTGGATTTGAAGGGCTGCACGGTGACGGCGGATGCGCTGCACTGCCGTCCCGACACCGCCAAGGCGCTGATCGGCAAGAAGGCGCATTATGCGCTGGGGCTGAAAGGCAATCGTCCCAAGCTGTTCGCTGCGGCGGAGCGAAGCTTCGCCGCAGCTGCCGAGATCGCCTTCTTCGAGACCAGCGAAAGCGCGCATGGCCGCACCGAAACGCGAAGAGCCTCGGTCCTGCCGCTCAAACGGCTGCTCGATCCGCCGGCCTTTCCCGGCCTCAAGGCGATCGGCCGCATCGAGGCCTCGCGCAGCGTGGCAGGCGGCAAACCCACCACCTCGGTCCGCTATGTCGCGCTTTCCAAAGTGCTCATGCCCAAAAGACTGGCCGAGACCGTCAGAGCACATTGGACCATCGAGAACCAGTTGCACTGGAGCCTCGATGTCGTCTTCCATGAGGACGA
>NZ_JAMYSA010000291.1:0-1041 GCF_040321735.1 Mesorhizobium sp. M0293 | reverse complement strand
GCCAGCTTGTTGGCCAGCGCCACTGCTGCCAGCTTGGGGGTTTTGCGCGCAATCAGGGTCTGTAACCAGGGCCAAACCCGTTTGCTGCCGCGCCGCATATGTTGGATGAGAGCGGTGGCGCCCACCACCAGCACGCTTCGCAGCATCTCGTCACCAGCGCGGGTAATCACGCCAAGCCTGTTTCTACCTGCCGTCGAGTGATTTTTCGGTGTCAGTCCGAGCCAGGCGGCAAAGTCGCGCCCCGATCTGAAGCCATGTGCATCCGTAACCTTGATGGCCAGTAGCGTCGCTCCGACAGGACCAATCGCCGGTATGGCGGCCAGCCGCTGGCTCATTTCGTTCTGCTTGTGCAGCGTAAGCAGCTTTTCATCGAGTGCGGCGACCTCGCCGCTGATATGCGCATAGTCGCGCGCCAGGGTCTCGAACATGTCCCTGGCTAGGTCCGGGACCGTCGCGTCGATGCGAATGTCGGCCAGCAGATCGCCGAGCCGGGAAAGCCCCTTGGGCGCGGTCAGGCCGAACTCCGCCGCAAAGCCGCGGATCGAATTGGCCAGCTGCGTGCGCCGGCCGATGAACTGCGCGCGCAGTTTCGCTAACATCTGTGCCGCCTGCTGGTCGGCGCTTTTGGCGGCAACGAAGCGCATGCGTGGCCGGCTCATCGCCTCGCAGATCGCCTCGGCATCGGCCGCATCCGACTTGGAGCGCTGGACATAGGGCTTCACGTGCTGCGCAGGCAGCAGCAGCACATGATGACCCAGCGTACGCAATTCCCGCGCCCAGTAATGCGCCGCGCCGCAGGCCTCCATGCCAACCTTCAGCGGCGAAAGCCCGGCAAAAAAGGCAAGCACCTGGCCACGCCGCAGCTTCTTGCGCAGCACCGGCTGTTCAGCTTCATTCACGCCATGCAATTGGAAAACGCTCTTTGACGTATCCATGCCAATGCGAATAAGATTTTCCACGGACGGTCTCCCTTGCTTGAGATCTGTAACGACCTCATTCTGGCACATCATGATGCCGTCGGGGGCCGTCCACCCCAACACG
>NZ_JAMYSA010000290.1:0-1063 GCF_040321735.1 Mesorhizobium sp. M0293 | reverse complement strand
CGTTGCGCGCATCGCGTGCTTTTGCATTGAGGATGACCAGGAGTTTTCTGGCGAGTGCGATACGGATGAGCATTTTTGGCTTTCCCGCCTGTTGCAACCGTTGAGCGAAAGCTTTGAGATGAGGATCGAATTTGGCCACGATGGCTGCGACGATGAAGAGGATGCCACGCGGCCCGGCGCGTCCGCCTCGCACATGCCTGTTGCCGGTGCGCTTGCCGCTATCGTTGGCGAAAGGAGCCAGGCCTGCCAGCTTGGCGATGGCCTTGTTGGAGATGAGGCCGATCTCGGGCAGTTCGGCCATCAGACGGGCGACAGTGCGTCCGGCTACGCCCTTGAGCGAACGAAAGGCCCGCTCCAGCCTGGCCCACAGCGGATCGTCATCGATCATCGAGGCGATCTCGCCTTCCAGGCGCCGTTGCTCGCGCTTGAGGAAGGCCAGCGTCGCCTCGATGCTGGCGCCTACCTCGGCGTCGCGTGCGGCACTTCTACGCTGCTTGTTGATGGTCGCATCGCCGACAATCTGGCAAAGCCGGCCAACCAACGCGGTAAGCCGCTGTTGGGCAGCGCTTGGCGGTGGCGTCGGCACCGTGTTCTTGACTGCGCCGTAATGGGCGATGACAGCGGCGTCGATCCTGTCGGTCTTCTCAAGATAGCCCATCGCCTCGGCGAAACGGCGCACGCTCTTGGCGTTGACCACGCCGCACGGCATGCCGTGCGCCCACAAGAGCATGAACCCCAGCCGTTCATAGCCGCCCGATGCCTCCATCACCGCAAGGGCTGCGCCATGGCTGCGGCAGAACAGCCAAAGAGCTGCAATCCCCGCCGCATCGTTGGCGAAGCGCGCTGCCGCTCCGCCAGGCCGGACATGCGCGTCCAGCCAATCTTTCGAAACATCAACTCCACAAATAATCCTGTTCACGGTAACCTGCCTTGTGCGTACGGTTGGAACCAAGCGACTGTTCGGTCGTGCGTGACGAAGGCGAAGATCCCAAGCTCTCCCGCGGTTGTAACCTCAGGTGGTACGGGCGACTTCGCCAAGCCAAGGTCCGGGCGGCCGCCCGGA
>NZ_JAMYSA010000289.1:0-1065 GCF_040321735.1 Mesorhizobium sp. M0293 | reverse complement strand
CAGCATCGCGGTTTCCGTCCTGCCACCGATTTTCGGCCAGAAGCGCGGTCCCTGCCGCTACCGCTGGGTCGGCATGAGCTTCGAGCCAAGCCGGCGATCCTCCGGTGGCGGCTGGTCGTCGGGAAGCTCCGGCGGCGGTTGGTCTTCGGGAGGCGTCGGTGGCGGCTTTTCCGGTGGCGGCGGCTCGTCCGGCGGCGGCGGCTCGTCGGGAAGCTGGGGACGGCATGACGATCCGCACCATCAGCCTATCGAAACCCGGCCGCTTCGCCTCAGTCGTCCTGATGGCTGTGGCCGTGCTGTTCTCCTGCTTCTCGGCTTCTGCCGCCGACCTGCCGGCGCTGACGGGCCGTGTCGTCGACAATGCCGGCATCATCGATGCCGCGACCAGGGCGTCGCTGACCCGGAAGCTCGCCGATTTCCAGACAAAAGGCTCCGACCAGATCGTCGTCGCGACGATCCCCAGCCTTGATGGCGAGGAGATCGAGCCCTACGCCAACCGGCTGTTCCGCTTCTGGAAACTCGGCCAGGCCAAGGAAAACAACGGCGTCCTGCTGCTGGTGGCCCAGAACGATCGCAAGATGCGCATCGAGGTGGGCTATGGCCTTGAAGGCACGCTGACCGACCTGCATACCAAGCTGATCATCGAAAACGACATGGTGCCGGCCTTCCGCGCTGGCGATTTCTCCGGCGGGATCAGAAAGGCCGTCGACGACATGATCATGGTGCTGGAAGGCAATCCGGAGGAGCTGGAGGCACGCGGCCACCGTAATCCCGCTGACAACAGCATTTCTATCGACCCAATATTCGCGGTGTTCCTGATCCTGTGGGCGACGATGTTCTTCGGCGGGATGGCGATGGCATTCCTGCCGCCGATGTTCGGCACAAAGCTGTCGCCGGGCGTGTACAAATGGCTGGGCATGACCTTTCGCTACGGCCGCGGACCGAGCGGGTCGGGCGGCAGGAGCGGCTGGACAACGGGTTCGTCGTCGGGCGGCGGCTGGTCGTCGGGAAGTTCGAGCAGGGGCTGGTCTTCGGGGGCCAGCAGCGGTGGCGGTTTTTCCGGCG
>NZ_JAMYSA010000288.1:0-1100 GCF_040321735.1 Mesorhizobium sp. M0293 | reverse complement strand
GAGGACAGCTGTGGCGCGGGCAGGTACCGAGGTGGTCTCGGCATCGCGCGGCAGATTGCCGCCACAGAAGATGACGTCATCTTCTCGGTCCGTTCGGATGGCCATATTTACCCGCCTCCCGGGCTGCGCGGTGGCCAAGATGGGCGTTGTGCGAAAATACTGTTCAATTCTGGGTCCGCCGAAGAACGTGAACTCGAGTCGAAGACTACGAATTTCGTCCTCGACTGCGGTGACAGTATAAGAATCGAAACGCCGGGCGGCGGAGGATATGGTCCTGTCGGTGAAAGAAGCGATAAGCAGATTGTCGACGATATCGAAAATAGCAAGACATCGCTCGCATTCGCGAAAAAAGCTTACGGCACACCACGGGTAGAGCAGATTCTGGAAAAAAGCGAGCAGTCGGCCTTTGACGCAATCAAGGCGGCTGAATGAACTTCTATGAACTCGTCCAGAAAAAATTTCGATGTGATCGTTGCCGGTGGCGGTCTGGTGGGAATTTCCATTTCCCTGGGGCTGAGACTGCGTGGCCTTGATGTGCTCGTGCTTGATGGCTGCGATGACGACAATCGTGCCGCACGGGGCAATTTCGGCCTCATTTGGGTGCAGACCAAGGGTCACACTTTCCGACCCTATGCGCAGCTTTCGCGCAAAGCGGCAAAGATATGGCCGGCCTTTAGTTCGCAGTTGAAGGAATTGAGCGGAATAGACGTCGGACTAGAAGGCGACGGGGCCTTCTATCTCTGCATGTCGGAAGGGGAGTGGAAAGATCGCGCCGAATTGATGAGAAAACAATTCGACAATGATCTTCCCGTGGCTGCCGCGTATGAGATGATGGAGCGCCGCGAACTGGACAAGCATATTCCCGGTCTTGGAAATTCGGTTGTCGGTGGCTGTTACGGCCGTCTGGACGGCGCGGTGAACCCCTTGAAGTTCTTCCGGGCCCTACATTCGGCATTTGGCGCAATTGGTGGCGAATACCGGGCATCCAGCGCTGTCACGGAGATCCGGCCTGCACGGTCCGACTTCCAGCTAACAGCCGGGAACTCGACATATAGCTGCGCCAAATTGGTGCTGGCCGCAGGACTTGGCAACAACCAGCT
>NZ_JAMYSA010000287.1:0-1141 GCF_040321735.1 Mesorhizobium sp. M0293 | reverse complement strand
CCCCTCTGTCCTGCCGGACATCTCCCCCACGGGGGGAGATCAGCCTCACCCCTGCGACGGCGTGAACCTTGCCACCAGCGTGTGGCTCTCGGCCGCATAGGTGAAGCGCACATGGGTGACCGGGTGATCGGCGCTCCATGTCCGACGCTCGACCACCAGGCACGGCGCGCCGGCTGCGATATCGAGCGCGGCCGCGATATGCCTGTCGGCGGCGACAGCGCGAATCCGGTGCTCGGCTTCGCTCCACGGCACGCGGCCAATCAGCCATGGTCCTGGTGCTATGGCCAGGAATTCCTCGTCGGCCGCTTCGGGCACAGCGGTGAGATTGATCAACCGCTGTTCATGCGCGAACGGCCGCTCGCCCGCGAAGTGACCACACTCCAGCGCCAGCACCGGCCCGGCCACGCCCAGCTCCAGCAGTGCGCGATTCTCGGCACTGCTGCGCCTTTTGTGTCGCGCCACGCGCTCGTAGCGATAGGCCAGGCCGAGCGCCTCGACCTCGATTCGGATGTCATGGATTTCCAGTACCGCAGCCTGCGACTGCGGTCGGCGGACGAAGCTGCCGGAACGACGCCGGCGTTCGATCAGTCCCGCCTTGGCAAGCTGCGACAGCGCCTTGTTCACTGTCATGCGCGAGCAATTGTATTGCGCGCTCAGTTCGTGCTCGAACGGAATGCGGTGACCGGGTGCCCAGGCACCGGACATGATGCGTTCGCTGATGTCGGACAGGATGCGCTGGTGCAGCGAGCCGCCGCCTTCCGTCCCTATTGTCCCGGTCATGCTCATGCCGAAAGCGCCGTCATCACGCCGCGAAATCGCTCGGCGATCGCCTCGCGCCTTGCATGCCGGCCGCCGCTGACTTGTCTTTGGCCATGCACCCAAACGCAGTCGACCTTGCTGCTATTGGCGAAGATCCAGGCGTCGAGGATTGCGTCGCCGGTCTTGCCGGCCAGCGAGGGACTGCCGGCGTCGAGCGAGACGAGATCGGCGGATGCGCCGACCGCGATCGCTGAGGCGCCGGCACCAAGCGCGATGCTGCCGCCGTCAAGTGCGGCGTCGAACAGCGCGCGGCCGGTCGAGGCCCCCGCGCCCGCGCGCCCCATTCGGGCGCGCGGGCCAAGGCGCAGCGGATATTCGAGCG
>NZ_JAMYSA010000286.1:0-1146 GCF_040321735.1 Mesorhizobium sp. M0293 | reverse complement strand
TATGACGCCAGACGTCGGCGACATCAGGGGAGCGCCCGTGATCATCGGCGCTGGCGTTGCCGGGCTGATGACCGCGCTTCATCTGGCGCCGCATCCCGTTTACCTTCTGTCCCCGACGCGGCTCGGGACCGAAACCTCCAGCACACTCGCGCAAGGCGGGCTGGCGGCAAGCCTCGGCGCTGACGACAGTCCAGACCTCCATCTTGCAGACACGCTTGCTGCAGGTGATGGCCTCTGCGACGAGAGTGTGGTCAGACGCGTTGCGAATGCGGCGGACCGAGCCATCGAGAATTTGATGGACTTGGGCGTCGCCTTCGACTGCTCGTGGGACGGGACACTGCGGCTCTGGCTCGAGGCAGCGCATTCCCGTCGCAGGATCGTCCATGCCGGGGGTGACTCTACGGGCCGCGAGCTTGTACGCGCGCTCATCATCGCTGTGAGGCGAACGCCTTCGATCACAATTCTGGAAGGCATGGAAGCCCGCCGGCTCATTGTGGAAAATGGGGCGGTCAGCCGCGTTGTGGCGGCAAAAGGTGGACAGGCGATTATATTTCCGACGCGCCGCGTGGTTCTTGCGAGCGGCGGTATCGGCGCCCTCTTCAGAGACACGACCAATCCGGCCGGCTCATTCGGGCACGGCCTGGCGCTCGCCGCCTGCGCTGGTGCGGAACTCGCCGATCTGGAATTCATCCAGTTCCACCCGACAGCGCTCGACGTTTCGCATCGGCCCATGCCGTTGGTGAGCGAAGCGGTCCGCGGCGAAGGCGCGGTGCTGATCGACGAGTGCGGGCACCGCTTTCTGTGCGATACGCCTGGCGGCGAGCTGGCATCGCGCGACGTCGTTGCACGGGCCGTATGGCAGCAGCTTGCCACCGGACACCGTGTTTACCTTGACGCCCGGCAGTCCCTTGGCCCCAGATTCGCCAAGCGCTTCCCAGCTGTTGCCCGGCATTGCCGGGACGCCGGAATCGATCCGGCAGTCGAGCCCATCCCGGTGCGCCTGGCGGCACATTATCACATGGGCGGCGTGGCCGTGGATGCCGCGGGCCGCAGCACGGTGCCGGGCTTGTGGGCTTGCGGTGAGGTTGCCTGCACCGGTCTGCACGGGGCGAACCGGCTTGCCAGCAACTCGCTGACCGAGGCCGT
>NZ_JAMYSA010000285.1:0-1228 GCF_040321735.1 Mesorhizobium sp. M0293 | reverse complement strand
GCTCTCCCACATCGCGCGCCTCAGTCCCGGCGGGACCGCCTCCGCAGCCTCTTCCGATGCTTCGCTGGCGCTGGAGCTGCGCCGGCTCGTCGATGCGCATTTCCGCGACAACTGGTCCGTCGACCGCTACGTCGAGGCGCTGGCCACGACGCCGCATCTCCTCGACAAGGCTGCCCGCGCGGTACTGGGCACCGGCGTCAAGCGCGTCGTCAGCGAGCGGCGGCTGCTGGAGGCCAAGCGGCTGCTGCTGTTCACCGTGCGTACGGTCGAGGACATCGCCTACGAAATCGGCTTCGACGACCCGGCGTATTTTTCAAGGTTCTTTCGTGAGCGGGCCGGCGATGCGCCTGCCGCCTGGCGGCGGAAGCAGTTGCAAGGGCATTGACCAGATGATCATTGGATGCGGCCCTTGCAACTCGCATCCGGGTTCCGACCACCGCCCCCGGCGCACTTCCCGCTTCTTGCGCCATGGCGCGTTAGGCTCCCGGCCGCCGGCCATGATGCAGCCGTGGCCACGTTTTCGTGAGGCTGCACGGGTTGATCCAAGCGCCTGTTTGCCTAGGTAAAAGGAGCGGCGGGCGCCACGCAAATCCCACAGTCGGTATGACATTTTCCTATATTCGAAAGCTTGCACTTCCTGTTCTCTTCGTCGGTGTCCAGTCCTCCTGCGTCATTCCCGACGATACGTCGCGCATCGCCAAGGTTGACCCCACGGTGGCGGCGGCTCGTAAGGAGATGGTCGGCCTCAGCGAAGCCGACGTCCGGATGTGCGCGGGGTTTCCGACCGCTACCGCGGACGCTGGCCGATCGAGCCAGATCTGGACCTATAAGCGCGTCGTTCAGCGCGGCAATCTCAGCGTTGTCGTCCCGACCCTGGCGGTCGGTGCGATCCCGGCGGTCGGCGGCTCCGTCAATGTCGCTCCAGGCGGTTATTGCGACACGCAAATTCGAATGGTCGACGGCCGCGTCGCCGAAGTTGCCTATGCCGGCGACAACAATCTGCCGAACAGCCGCGACGCGCTTTGTGTCAGCACGGTGGATGCCTGTGTGGCCTATGCCCGCCAACACAGTCAGAGGCCGGCGGCCAGATAGCTGGCGGCAACGAGACAGCGATGGCAGGCAGTGGATGATGCATGCGGACATCCAGGGGAATCGCTTCAGGTTAACGTTGATTTTTGACGGATGAGATTTTCGAGATAATCGGCGTTGAGATTGGCGAGTTTTCGTC
>NZ_JAMYSA010000284.1:0-1242 GCF_040321735.1 Mesorhizobium sp. M0293 | reverse complement strand
GTCGCCCAATCTGAAGTCCACATTCGGGAAGCGTTGCACCAGGCCGTCGTAGAAAATCCTGGAATATTCGACTGAAACCAGCTGGCGCGGCTTGATTCCCCTAGCCAGGATCGCCTTTGTGATGACACCGGTTCCCGCGCCAAGCTCCAGAATCGGCAATCCTGACCGTAGGTTCACCACGGTTGCCATCCGGCGTGCCGCATAAACCGAAGTGGGAATGAGGGCACCCACGCCCTTCTTGTCCTTCTGCCAGCCTTTGAAGAATTGGACTTCTTCCTCAAACTTTTTGCCGAGCTGACCTGCCACTGAAGTGTCATCCAGTGGCGATTAGAGCCTTGGCCGTTTCTGTTACGCCTTGTGGCGCGGGTTGAGCAACCGGCGGAGGCGCGGAGCCTTCGATCGGCACAGCGTCGAAGCCGGTTGCGGTGATGACCTTGGCATAGGCTGCTGGGGTCTGGTAGCCGAGCGAGGAATGTGGCCTGGCGGTGTTGAAGTCCTCTCTCCATTCGGCGATGGCGCTTCGAGCGTGGTCGAGGCCGAAGAACAGGCTCTCGTTCAACAGCTCGTCGCGCATCCGGCCGTTGAAACTTTCGACGTAACCGTTCTGCATAGGCTTGCCCGGCGCGATGTAGTGCCATTCGATTCCGCGATCCTTCGACCAGGCGAGGATGGCGTTCGAGGTGAACTCGGTGCCGTGGTCGGAGACGATCATGCCTGGCTTGCCGCGCTGGGCGATCAGTTCCGTCAGTTCACGAGCAACCCGACGGCCGGAGATCGAGGTGTCCGGAATCGCGGCCAGACATTCGCGCGTCACGTCGTCGACGATGTTGAGCACACGGAAGCGCCGGCCGCAGGCGAACTGGTCATGGACGAAATCCAGCGACCAGCGCGCATTCGGCTTTGCCTCGACCAGGATCGGCGCCCGCGTGCCGACCGCTCGCCGCCTTGCCCGGCGCTTGCGCACCGTCAGGCCTTCCTCGCGGTAGAGACGATAGATGCGGTTGACCCCAGATGCCTCGCCCTCGCGCCTGAGCAGGATGAACAGCCGCCGGTAGCCAAAGCGTCGGCGCTCGTTCGCGAGGTCACGCAGCCGACCACGCAGCTGCGTCTCTGGCGGTCGGCGAGACTGGTAGCGGATCATCTTGCGATCGGCGCAGACGAAGGAACAGGCCCGACGCTCCGATAGGCCCATGACGGCCTGCAGATGCGCGACGGCTTCGCGCTTGGCGGCGGGCCCTACCA
>NZ_JAMYSA010000283.1:0-1253 GCF_040321735.1 Mesorhizobium sp. M0293 | reverse complement strand
CCGCAAGGCGCTGCCTGTTCCCGACGACGACGCCTATGCGCGGGCGGCCTATGAGGCGCCGCGCGGCGCGATCGAGATGGCGCTGGCGCAGATCTGGACGGAGCTTCTCGGGGTCGAGCGCATCGGGCGCCACGACCACTTCTTCGAGCTGGGTGGCCACTCGCTCCTGGCGGTGCAGCTCTCGAGCCGGCTGTCGCGGGCTGTTGGGGTCGAACTGCCGCTGACGAGGCTGTTCGCCAGACCGGTGCTTGCCGATCTGGCCGAAAGCATCGTCGAGGTGTTGAGCCGCTCCGGTCCGCAAGACCTGCCGGCGATTGCGACGGTGTCGCGCAATGAGCCGCTTGTGCTGTCGTTTGCGCAGCAGCGGATATGGTTTTTGGCGCAGCTGGACGAGGGCAGCACGAACTATCACATTCCACTGGCCTTGCGGCTGCGTGGTGTGCTCGACCGCGGCGCCTGGCAGCGCAGCCTTGACCGTCTGTTTGCGCGTCATGAGGCGCTGCGCAGCGTCTTTGTCGCACCGGAGGGCAAGCCCTGGGTTGAGGTTCTGCCGCCGGCTGCGGGACTGCCGGTGGCCGAGCACGATCTGCGGGACAGGCCGGATGCTGAGGCTGCGCTTTTGGATCTGTGCCATGAAGAGGCGCGCACGCCGCTCGATGTTGCGCGCGGGCCGCTGATCCGCGGGCGTCTGATCCGGATGTCGGATGAGGAGCACGTCTTCCTGCTCACCCAGCATCACATCGTCTCGGACGGCTGGTCGATGGGCGTTCTGGTGCGTGAACTCAGTCAGCTTTACCGGGCGTTCGAGGCTGGACAGGACGATCCTTTGCCGCCGCTGGCGATCCAGTACCCGGATTATGCCGCCTGGCAACGGCGGTGGCTGTCGGGGGAACGGCTGCAGAGCCAGGCGCAGTATTGGCGCAACGCCCTCTCAGGGGCCCCGGCCCGTCTTGTCTTGCCGACGGACCGCGTGCGGCCGGCCCAGCAGTCGTTTGCCGGCGCCAGTGTGCCGATCGTCATCGATGCGGATCTGACGCTGGGTCTGAAGCGGCTGAGCCGGCAGCATGGCACGACGTTGTTCATGACGGTGCTGGCGGCCTGGGCGGCGGTGCTGTCGCGTCTGTCGGGGCAGGAGGACCTTGTGATCGGCGTGCCGAGCGCCAATCGAGGCCGGCGCGAGATCGAAGAGTTGATCGGCTTCTTCGTCAACACCCTGGCGCTTCGGCTGGACCTGTCGGGCCAGCCGAGCGTGT
>NZ_JAMYSA010000282.1:0-1288 GCF_040321735.1 Mesorhizobium sp. M0293 | reverse complement strand
CCCCCCCGACACCCCGCCACCCCCACCTCGCCTCGCGACCCCGCCCGTCCCGCCGCCCCCCCCCCCCCCCCCCCCCCCCCCCCCGGCGCTGTAGGCTGACATTTTCACGAACAGCCGGCTCGACACGGCTGTCGAACAGAGGGGAATGCAATGAAAAACCGCAAGAACAGTTTCCAATCCTCACGCGACGGGCTTTCGCGACGTAATGTGCTGGAGCTGGGCGCACTTGGCCTGGCCGCGGCGATGCTGCCGGGCGCCGCCTTCGGCAAGGACAAGAAGCTGAAGGTGGCGGCGATCTTCGCCACGCCGATCGAGGAGCCGTGGGACAACCAGATCCATGTCGCCTTGCAGAAAGCCGAGAAGGAACTCGGCATCGAGTACAAATGGTCCGAGAAGGTGCAGACCGCCGATTTCAGCCGCGTGATGCGCGAATATGCGCAAGGCGGTTACCAGCTGGTGCTGGGCGATGCCTTCGCCGCCGAGCGTGAATCGCGCCGCACCGCCAAGCAGTTCCCGAAGACCGCCTTTCTGTTCGGCTCAGGCGCCGGACCCGCGGAACCCAATTTCGGCGTTTTCGACAATTGGATCCACGAGCCGGCCTATCTCTCCGGCATGATCGCCGGCAAGATGTCGAAGTCGGGTACGATCGGCGCCGTCGCGGCGATGGGCATTCCGGAGGTGAACCGGCTGGTCAACGCCTTCTTCGCCGGCGCCAAGGAGGTCAATCCCAACATCAAGAAGAAGGTCGCCTTCATCGGTTCCTTCTTCGACCCGCCGAAGGCCAAGGAAGCGGCGGTCGCGCAGATCGACGCCGGTGTCGACGTCATCTATGCCGAGCGCTTCGGCGTCATCGAAGCAGCGGTGGACAAGAAGATCCTTGCCATCTCCAACATGTCCGACCAGTCGAGCCTCGGCCCGGACACGGTGATTACCGGCCCGGTCTGGGACATGTATCCGACCGTCGAACAGGCGATCAAACTGGTCAAGGCCAGCGTCTTCACCGCGCAGGACTATGGCGATTTCTCGCGCATGGCCAAGGGCGGCTCGCATCTGGCGCCCTACCACAAATTCGACAAGACGCTGCCGGCGGACGTCAAGGATCTGGTCGAGAAGAAGAAGGCCGAGATCCTGGAAGGCAATTTCCGGGTGGATGTCGACGAGAACACGCCGGTTTCGGATTGAGTTTTACCCTCCCCCTTTTGGGGAGGGTCGATCCGCGAAGCGGAGCGGGGTGGGGGTCCTCGTAGGGCGCGCCCCCCACCCCCCTCACGCAGACAACGCCACGCAC
>NZ_JAMYSA010000281.1:0-1324 GCF_040321735.1 Mesorhizobium sp. M0293 | reverse complement strand
GTCATTCAAACCTCCTTCAGCGTCCCGGCCCAAATAGAATCGAGCTTCGCCCCAAAACGCAACCGAGATGTGTGAATGCAATAGCGATCGACGGGGGAGAGGAAGGGCGCGAGCCTATTCGAGTCAGCACTCTTCCTTCCTCGTGCTGTGCATAGGTGTGACGCAAGCGATTGGTGAGAAAGGTGCCGCGCACCATGTTTTCCGAGATTCCACCTTTCGGGCCCATGCTCTAATGTCGCCCCATGAGCACCGACCTGAAGAAATACGTGGCGATTCGCTACAACACCGCCACTGGCTTCATGCCGAGCCAATGGACTGGAGAAGGGCGAGCCAATCTCGACCCTGTGTGGCTGGTCGAGCGATTGGCGTTATTCGATACCTATTGCGCGCCTTCCCTTGAAGGCCAATCGCTGAAGGACTTTACAGTTCTGGTCGGGTTCGATTCCGAGACACACGAGAACTACATCCGGATCGTTTGCGATTGCGCGATCGGGATCGACGTCAGGCCGGTCCTCGTCGAGGCCGGCCAGAACCACAATGTTGCCTTCAATGCGTTTGTCCAAGGCGACACGGATGCCGAATTTGTTTCGCTGACGCGGCTCGACAGCGATGACGCGCTGGCGCCGACCTTCATGGAGCGTGTCGACTTTTACGCGCGCCGGGAAATCGCCAAGGGTGAGGTGAACCAGCAACCGCTCTATATCGCCTTTCCCCACGGCCAGAATTTCGATGCGGCAACCAACCGCTACACGCACCACGAATATCCGACCTCGGCCTTCGGCACGCTGGTCGAGAAGCGATCGCCGGTCATGAACGGGGTCTATTGCGACGAGCACACAAAGATGGCGAAGCGTTTGAACACCGTCGGAGCGGCCGTGAAGGAAGCTCAATGGTGCATCGTCGTCCATGACAACAATGCCGCCAATGTCTTGCGCGGCAAGCCGGTCGCGGAACCGGCTTTCACGGTGGGCCGGCTAGGCGCCGAGACAGCGCGCGCCCCGCTTCGAAAAGAGCCCGCGCAAAAGCAGATGCCGCAGACCTCGGCCAAGGCCTCGCGCAACGCCGGCAATTTGGTCCGATTTCTGCTCGGGCGACCGATGGTCTTGCGGAAGTAGGACGACGGCTAATCTCCCCCCTTGAGGGGGAGATGTCGCCGAAGGCGACAGAGGGGGTCGCCTCGCGTGAAGCGCTAACCTCCATCTGTCGCAAAGGGGCCGCGTCCGGTCGAACCGACCCCCTCTGGCCTGCCGGCCATATCCCCCGCGAGGGGGGAGATTATGCGCGCCGCTTGCCAGCCGGCTCACCATCTCGTGCTGGGCATAGG
>NZ_JAMYSA010000280.1:0-1343 GCF_040321735.1 Mesorhizobium sp. M0293 | reverse complement strand
GCCTATCCGTCGCAGCGGTGCGTCCACGAGCTGTTCGAGGCGCAGGTGCGAAATGCGCCGGAGGCGGTGGCGGTGGTCCATGAGGACGAGCGCCTGAGCTATGGCGAGCTCAACGCGCGGGCCAACCGGCTGGCGCATCATCTGATCGGGCTCGGGGTCAGGCCGGACCAGCCGGTGGCGATCTGCCTGGAGCGCAGCGTGGCGATGGTGGTGGGGCTTTTGGCGATCCTCAAGGCGGGCGGTGCCTATCTGCCGCTGGACCCGGCCTATCCCTGCGCGCGGCTGCGGCAGGTTCTCGACGATGCCGCGCCGCGGCTGCTGCTTTGCGATGCGGCCGGCCGGGCCGCGCTCGGCGCCGAGGCGCTTGTCGATGTGAGCGTGGTCGATCTGGAGACGGCCACTCCCACCTGGGCCGAGCTGCCGGCCTGCGATCCCGAGCCGCGCGCCATTGGTCTCACCGCGCGCCATCTCGCCTATGTCATCTACACCTCAGGCTCCACCGGAACCCCAAAGGGCGTCATGGTCGAGCATGGAAGTCTGGTGAACTATTTGCATTGGTCGGATCGCAGCCATTACGAAGAAGCCGGCAACGGTTCGCCCATGCTGCTGTCGTTCAGCTTTGATGCTGGCGTTACGACCTTATTCGGGCCTTTCTTGGCGGGCGCCAAGCTTCGTCTTGCCAACCCTATTGCCCTAATACATGCGCTTGCTGCTTTAGAGGATGGTCAGACCTATGATCTAATCAAGCTGACCCCTTCGCATCTAAGCCTGCTGAACAAGCGGCTTGAAGCCTACAAGGGACCAGCCCCGACCAGAGCACTCATGGTCGGTGGCGAGGCCTTGATCCCGGCAGACATGCAGTTTTGGCAAGAGCATTTCCCGAACGTGCGTCTGATCAATCATTATGGTCCGACAGAAGCGACGGTTGGATGTGCCACATTCGCAATATCCGACGCTGTCGGGGGGCTGGCCTCCATCCCGATCGGGCGCCCGATTGCGAACACGCGGGTGTACCTGCTGGACGGTCATGGTGGGCCCGTGCCGTTCGGGGCGGTGGGTGAGCTTTGCGTTGGCGGGGCCGGCGTTGCGCGTGGCTACCTGAACCGGCCTGATCTGACGGCCGAGCGGTTCATCGCCAGCCCCTTTGTGGAAGGCGATCGGCTGTATAAGACCGGTGACCTGGGGCGCTATCTGCCGGACGGCAATCTGGAGTTTTTGGGCCGCAACGACGAGCAGGTGAAGATCCGCGGCTTCCGCATCGAGCCGGGCGAGGTCGCGGCGCGGCTTTGCGAGCACGAGCTTGTCGGCGATGCGGTGGTGGTGGCGCGCGCCGATCGCACCGG
>NZ_JAMYSA010000279.1:0-1346 GCF_040321735.1 Mesorhizobium sp. M0293 | reverse complement strand
TTCGAGGACTTATTCGCCTACCCGAAGGTCGTAGCGCGTCACCATGACGGGCCCGAGGCCTCGAAGCGGCTGCGCTATCTCAAGCATCTCGCCGATCAGCGTGCCGCTCGTGAGACTTTGCTGCGCACGGCCCGCGAGCTGCTGGTCATTGCGGAGCGGCTGGACCTGTCCGGCGGCAGGCGCGTCAGGCAGGCCGAGATCGACGCGGCCGCTCAATCTTGGGCCCGATACCAGCACGCGCGAAACAGAGCCTGCGGTGAGAAGTGGTCACGGCGTTTGTTCCATGACGTCGCCGCAGCGTGGCTTTGCTTTCTTGGCCAGCTTGACGAACCGGCTCCCAACGAACCGAAGGCCCACTGCGAAAAGGTCGACGACTTCATCGCCTATCAACATGATGAGCGTGGCTTATCGGCGAGCACCCTAGCCAACCAACGCTGGCAGGTAGAGACTTTCCTCGAACATTTAGGCGTCGAAAAATCTTCGATCGCCGACATCACCGTTGCAGACGTAGACGCTTTCCTCGACGTAAAGGGTCGTGGCGGGTGGTCTCGGGTGTCGGTAGCGACGAGCGCGCACGCCCTGCGCGCGTTCTTCCGCCATGCTCAGCGTCGACAATGGTGTTGCCCCGGAATCGCCGCAGCGATCGACGCGCCGCGACTGTTCAGGGAAGAAGCTTTGCCGATGGGCCCGGCATGGCCCGATGTCCAGCGGCTCCTTGAGAGCACGAGGGACAGGACCGCGCGTGACGTCCGTGACCACGCGATTCTAAAGCTGCTCGCGATCTATGGACTGCGAAGCGGCGAAGTCCGCGGTCTTTGTCTCGAAGACATCGATTGGACGAGAGAGGTCATCGAGGTGACCCGGTCCAAGCAGCGCAAGACGCAATACTACCCCCTGGTGACCTCCGTCGGCGACGCTGTTGTGAGTTACCTTCAGCTGGCGCGCCCCCGCTGCCGTCGTCATGAGGTCTTCCTCACCCTCAAGGCCCCGTTCCGGCCGCTGTCGGCGAGCGCAGTGTACCATGTGGTTGCAAGCCGACTGAGCGCCCTGGGCGTTCAGTCGATGCATTTTGGCCCTCATGGACTTCGCCACGCCTGCGCCACCCACCTTGTTGCGCAAGGTCTGAGCCTGAAGGAGATCGGGGACCATCTCGGCCATCGCAGCGCCTTTGCGACCCGCACCTACGCCAGGGTCGACCTTGCCGGACTGCGCGAGGTCGGGGCGTTCGATCTGGGAGGATTGGCATGATCCTTTCAGAAATTATCGCCAGCTTTGTCGATCACCGGCAAGCAATCGGAATGCGCTTCCGCACGGAGGTGCGCACGCTCAAGTCGTTCTGTCGCTTC
>NZ_JAMYSA010000278.1:0-1357 GCF_040321735.1 Mesorhizobium sp. M0293 | reverse complement strand
GCCCCTTTGACCAAGACCTTCATGATGGCTCACGTGGCTGAGGTATGAGCGGTGCGCCGGTCTCGTCCGCCGGCAGGTAGAGATCACCGCCCTCGCGGTATTTCGCTGCCATCGCCGCCATGCCCTCTTTCTGTGCCTCGGCGCGGATGTCGTGGGAGATGCGCATCGAGCAGAATTTCGGCCCGCACATCGAGCAGAAATGCGCCACCTTGTGCGCCTCCTTGGGCAAGGTCTGGTCGTGGAAGGACCGCGCGGTTTCCGGGTCGAGCGACAGATTGAACTGGTCCTCCCAGCGGAACTCGAAGCGCGCGCGCGAAAGCGCATCATCCCTGACCTTCGCTGCCGGATGGCCCTTCGCCAGGTCGGCGGCATGGGCGGCGATCTTGTAGGTGATCACGCCGATCTTGACATCGTTGCGATCGGGAAGGCCGAGATGCTCCTTGGGCGTGACGTAGCAGAGCATGGCAGTGCCGAACCAGCCGATCATCGCGGCGCCAATGCCTGAGGTGATGTGGTCGTAGCCCGGCGCGATGTCGGTCGTCAGCGGTCCAAGCGTATAGAACGGCGCCTCGCCGCAGACGGCGAGCTGCTTGTCCATGTTCGCCTTGATCTTGTGCATCGGCACGTGGCCGGGCCCTTCGATCATCACCTGGCAATCCTTCGCCCAGGCGATCTTCGTCAGCTCGCCAAGCGTTTCCAGCTCGGCAAATTGCGCCGCGTCGTTGGCATCGGCGATCGAGCCCGGACGAAGGCCGTCGCCGAGCGAGAAGGAGACGTCGTAGGCTCTGGCGATGTCGCAGATCTCGGCGAAGTGCTCGTAGAGGAAGCTTTCCCGGTGATGGTGCAGGCACCATTTGGCCATGATCGAGCCGCCGCGCGAGACGATACCCGTGACCCGGTCAACGGTCAGCGGGATATAATGCAGCCGCACGCCGGCGTGGATGGTGAAATAGTCAACGCCTTGCTCGGCCTGTTCGATCAGCGTGTCGCGGTAGACCTCCCAGGTCAGATCCTCGGCAATGCCACCGACCTTCTCGAGCGCCTGGTAGAGCGGCACCGTGCCGATCGGCACCGGCGCGTTGCGCACGATCCAGTCGCGGATGTTGTGGATGTTGCGGCCGGTCGACAGGTCCATCACCGTATCGGCGCCCCAGCGGATCGCCCACACCATCTTTTCGACCTCTTCCGCCATCGACGATGTGACGGCAGAGTTACCGATATTGGCGTTGATTTTGACCAGGAAATTGCGGCCGATGATCATCGGCTCGCTCTCGGGATGGTTGATGTTGGCGGGAATGATCGCCCGTCCGCGCGCCACCTCGTCACGCACGAATTCGGGCGTGACGAAATCGGGCAG
>NZ_JAMYSA010000277.1:0-1389 GCF_040321735.1 Mesorhizobium sp. M0293 | reverse complement strand
GCGCTCCTCGATCCGGCCGTGGCCGGCTTGCGGCTCTTCTTCATGACACGAACAATCGGCCGCGAGCACGGGATCGTCGAAGAACGCCGTGACGAATGGTGCGGCTGTTGGCGGCGCCGCCGAACGACAGGACGAAGTCCAGCGCCATCGTCCGGGTGGCGGGCGCAACGAACTGAGCGCGTTCAACGTAGCGGACGAAAGCCCGCAACGTGCCAGCTTGTTTGCTGAACCCGCAACGTGCCAGCTTGTTTGCTGAAAGAGTAGCCGAGCGAGTGGCGCAGTTCGATGTAACGCTCGGCCTTCTCGCCGAGGAATCGGGTAAAGGCGGTCATGCCGCGCCTCCCGGAAAGGGGAGTGCGACCTCGGCGAGTTGCGAGGCCGCAACCTTCACGTAGAGCGCCGTTATGTTGATGCTCCGGTGGCCAAGAAGATCGGCGACCTCGTTGATTGGCCTTCGCTGCCTGACGAGCTGGGTGGCAAGGCTGTGGCGCAGGAGATGCGCACCTGCGACCCGCCCGAGTTCGACCCCGCCATGCCGCAACCGCTTCCGCACGATCCTCGAAACAGGCGACGCGCACTTGAACGGCCCCAGCGGCGGCGCGAAGGACAGGAACAGATACGGACTATCCACCTTCGGTCGAGCGCGCAGGATGTAATCGGCGAGTGCGGCGCCGGTCTCCTCGAGGAGTGGCACCACCCGATCACGCTTGCCCTTGGTGCGCCGGACAAAAACCTCGCCAGTACGCCAGTCGATATCCTTCAGCCGAATGGCGCGCAACTCGCCGTTGCGAATGCCCGTGGTGGCGAGCAGCAGCAGGACGGCTCGATCGCGGATGTCGACCGGCGTCGTTGCGCCGATCGCATCGATCGCCTGCCGAACGTCATCCCATGCAAGGCGCGGCGGCAAATGTGCCAAACGCCAAGAGGGCGTCCTTGGGACAACTCGGGCGAGATCTTGGCGATGGTGGCCAGCCCAATACAAAAACGGAAGAAATGTTCGAATGTGAGAAGTCGCTGCCGTGCGGCTGCTGGAGGTCGCCGATAGTGACAGCCGATGCTCGACAGCAGCAAGGACCTGCTCAGCTGTCAACGCCTCGAGGTCCTGGCCGAGATGGTGATGGCGGAACCAATCCAGAAAGCGGCGGCCGCCCAGAAGAACGCCTTCGCGGGTATTAGGCTCCAGCCCCCGTACCCTATGCAGATAGTCCGAAAAGTAGGCCAGAAGCGGAGCATCCGGATCAGCCTCTTCATTTGGAAAAGAAATAATGAACCGCTCCGGAGCCACTCGCCGTGCGTGTCCTAGCTGTGGAGCCTCAACAGGTTGTCCTCGGTTAAGGCGAGGCGACTGATGGGCGGTTTTGACTTTAGGCTGCCGTGGGGGCGATGCCA
>NZ_JAMYSA010000276.1:0-1392 GCF_040321735.1 Mesorhizobium sp. M0293 | reverse complement strand
TAATGCGGTTCACTTAAGAACCTTAACGATCTTGAATTGGTAGCGTTGGGGCGGTTTTTTAACGACACGGGGGCATGTTCGCCCCCGTTTTGTTGGGAGCAGCAGGTCGCCCAATCGATTTCGTAGTCGGGTGAGGTGAGCGGGCAGTTTGGCTGGGGCCTCGATGGCCATCCAGCCCCATTCATGGCGCAGATAGTGTAGCGCGGTGGTGAAGCTCAGCAGTGTTGGGCTGACCTGGGCTTCGGCGGCGACTTCGGCCATTTCCAGCCTGACCATATTGTAAGCCAGCAAGGCTCCCCAGATTTCCTGGTAGACTGTCTCCGGGGTGCCGCTGCGCAGTGTCATCTGGCTGCCGAGCAGTTCCTGCTTGATCTCACGGTAGCTGGTTTCGATCCGCCAGCGTTCCTCATATTGATGGACGATCTCCTTGGCGGGATAGGCCTTGGTGTCCATCAGCGACGTCAACAAGATGCGCTTGCGCCCGTGCCTGGAGATCGTCTCGATGGCTCGGGCCTCCCAGAAGAGAGGCAGGTCGGGATTGGCTTTGCGGGCCTGCGGTGAGACGGCCATCCGAACCCGATAGTCATTGCCTTTGGGATCGAGGCGCTCCCATTTGAGATTGCCTTTGGCGGGGATCAGCCAGTGGCGCTGCTGCCCATTGGTTTGAAGCAGCAACAGCAGGTTGGCGCTGAAGAAGCCCTTGTCCAAGACTGTCAGGGAATGATCCGGAACCTGGGCGAGCAGATCCTTGGCATAGAGCATCTCGTTCTTGCCATAGATCCCGAACACCGCATCGCGAACCAGATGGGTGGCCAGCGCCGTCAAAGTGAGAAGCCGCACCTGCGGATAGCTCGCCACCACGCCGTCGGGGTAGGCTTGGGCGCCGAAGTGTTCGCGGTTTTCCGCGCTGTCGCTGGTGCGCAAGGTGCTACCGTCCATCGCATAGCGCGCAAGACCTCGCCAACTCCGGCCCACCTGATGACGCTCGTCCCAACAGGCCGAACTCATCGCAAACAGCTGAGCCAGGGGGGCTCGCCCCAAGCGCTGCCGGGCTTGCGTCAGCGCGCTCTTGGCGATGTCCGGGTTCACCTCATCTGGCAAAACCAGGTCAAGATGGGCAACCACCTCCGGGATCGACTGATGACGGAAAAGCGCAAGCGCAATCACCAGCCAAATGACCTGCTCAGCCGGCAGCTTGCGCTTGCGAATACTGGCCTTGCCTGTAACCGCGAGAGCCCGGGCTATCCAGGCCGGGTCAATCGCCCGCGAAACAGCCGATAAATCGACAGAATGTCCAATGCTACGCGACATCAAAAACACAACCAGGATGGGAACGAATCCCCATCCTGATCGAAAAATCTTACCCAACTTTGCTTAAGTGAACTGCATTAG
>NZ_JAMYSA010000275.1:0-1413 GCF_040321735.1 Mesorhizobium sp. M0293 | reverse complement strand
TCCCGCGGCGTGGTGTAGCTGGCGGCATTGGTCGCCGTGCTCTCCGGCATGGACCGGGCTGATCAGCGCGCCACGGCTGGCAGGCTGATCAGGGGATCATCGCTCATCTGGCTTATCGTTTCCAGCGTCATGTAGCGGGCGCGCTGGACGGCCCATTCGTCGTTCTGTTCGAGCAGGAGCGCGCCGACGAGGCGCACGATCGCATCGTCGTTGGGGAAGATGCCGACGACGTCGGTGCGCCGCTTGATCTCCCCGTTGAGGCGCTCGATGGGGTTCGTCGAGTGCAGCTTGGCCCGATGTTCCTTTGGGAAGGTCATGTAGGCGAGCACGTCCGGCTCGGCGTCGTCGAGGATGGCGGCGAGCTTCGGGACCTTCGGCCGGATCTGGTCGGCGACGGCGCGCCACTGGACGCTGGCGGCCTCGGGCGTCTCCTGCGCGAAGGCGGTGGCGATGAAGGCTGAGACGACCCTGCGGCCACTCTTGCCGGCATGGGCCAGCACGTTCCTCATGAAGTGGACGCGGCACCTCTGCCATGTCGCGCACAGCACCTTGGTGACGGCCGCCTTGAGGCCTTCGTGAGCATCGGAGACGACGAGCTTGACACCGCGCAGGCCGCGACGTGTCAGCTTGCGCAGGAACTCTGTCCAGATCGGCTCGGCCTCCGAGGTGCCAATCTCCATGCCCAGTACCTCGCGCCGGCCGGCCGCGTTGACGCCGACGGCGATGATAACGGCGACCGAGATGATCCGCCCACCGCGGCGGACCTTCAGGTAAGTGGCGTCGATCCACAGGTATGGCCAATCGCCCTCGATCGGCCGTTCGAGGAAGGCCTTCACCTTGCCATCGATCTCCTCGCACAGCCGCGAGACCTGGCTCTTGGATATGCCGCTCATGCCCATGGCCTTGACCAGATCGTCAACCGACCGGGTCGAGATGCCTTGCACATAAGCCTCCTGGATCACCGCCGTCAGCGCCTTCTCGGCCATGCGGCGCGGCTCCAGGAAACCTGGGAAGTAGGAGCCCTTTCTGAGCTTCGGGATGCGTAGCTCGACGGTGCCGGCCCGTGTCTCCCAGTCCCGGTCGCGGTAGCCGTTGCGCTGGGCTGTCCGGAGCGGCGACTTCTCGCCATAGGCGGCGCCGGTGGCCGCGCCTACCTCCATCTCCATCAGCTTCTCGGCAGCAAAGCCGATCATCTCGCGCAGGAGATCTGCGTCCGGGGTCTTCTCCACGAGCGCGCGCAGGTTCATCATATCGTCGGTCATCGGTGGTCCTTTCGGAAAGGGGTTGGTGTCGACAACCAGACCCTACCGGAAAGCACCGATGACCACCGCTACGCCGCTCGCTCGCTACAGCGCTACTAACGGCGCGCTCCCGAGCGGCTTCGCTACCGCCGAGCTACACCACCTGATGGGA
>NZ_JAMYSA010000274.1:0-1428 GCF_040321735.1 Mesorhizobium sp. M0293 | reverse complement strand
GATAGTGTGCTGAAGGTTCTGCAAAAAGTTTTGGAGAGAGAACGGCGCTTGCTCTGAGGGGCGAGCGGCCATGGCACGGTGGTGACGTTACGATCACCGATTCCCGTGGAAGGGGAAGTGCCATGACCAATCGAGAAGTTAGACTGAGCAGAGGCGAGTTGAAAGCGTTGCTGTTGTCGGATGAGGACGGCTTTCGCCAGGCATTGCAGACTGTCGTGCAGGAGGTTCTTGAAGCCGAGATGACGGAGGCGATCGGGGCCGAGAAAGGGGAGCGGACGGCGGAGCGGACGAGTTACCGGTCCGGCTATTACGAGCGCAAGCTGGTGACGCGGGTTGGGGTTCTGGAGCTGCGCGTTCCGCAGGATCGGGCTGGCCGGTTCTCGACGGAGTTGTTTGAGCGCTACCAGCGCTCGGAGAAGGCATTGGTGTCGGCGCTGGTTGAAATGTACGTGCAGGGCGTCTCGACCCGCAAGGTGAAGGCGGTGACGGAGGAATTGTGCGGCCACTCTTTCTCGGCCTCGACGGTGAGCGAGGCGACGATGCGGCTGGATGAGGCGCTCAAGGCGTTCTTCACGCAGCGGCTCGAGGAAAGCTATCCGTATCTCATTTTGGATGCGCGCTACGAGCGGGCTCGCGAGGCGGGCGTGATCGCCAGCCAGGCGGTGCTGGTGGCGATCGGCGTGGATTGGGAGGGCCGGCGCCAGGTTCTGGGCGTGGAGTTGGCCAACCGGGAGAGCCATTCGAGCTGGCGCGAGTTCCTGACGGGGCTCAAGAATCGCGGGCTCGCCGGCGTCGAGTTCGTCGTCTCCGACGACCATCCGGGGCTCAGGGCGGCGATCCGCGAAGTGCTGCCCGAAGCGGTCTGGCAGCGCTGCTACGTGCACTTCCTCAGAAACGCGCTCGACTACGTGCCGCGCAAGGTCGACGACGATTGCCTGATGGAACTCAGATGGTTCTACGACCGGCGCGACCTCGCCGAGGTCAAACGCGACCTGGCGCAGTGGATCGCCAAATGGCAGGCCAAATACCCGAAGCTGGTCAACTGGGTGGAAGACAATATCGAGGAGACGCTGAGCTTCTATCGGCTGCCGCTAGCTCACCACAAGCACATGAAGTCGACGAACATGCTGGAGCGGCTGAACCAGGAGATCAAGCGGCGCACCCTGGTCGTTCGCATCTTCCCCAACCCACGGAGCTGCCTGCGGCTGGTTCGGGCGTTGGCGGTGGAGATCCACGAGAACTGGCTCGAGGCGACCCGCTATCTGAACATGGATCATCTGCGCGAGCACAAGAAGGAGAGCCTGAGGGCCTTGGCCGCCTGAGCACCGTCATGTGTCCGCCGCTCCGCTAAACACGGGGGCTGCGCGACGGACACCCCGACGTCACCGCGATGCCACGCCATTTTTGCAGAACTTGACGCACACAACT
>NZ_JAMYSA010000273.1:0-1436 GCF_040321735.1 Mesorhizobium sp. M0293 | reverse complement strand
CACGGACGGTCTCCCTTGCTTGAGATCTGTAACGACCTCATTCTGGCACATCATGATGCCGTCGGGGGCCGTCCACCCCAACACGGACCCAAATGTCCGCTCCGCTCCGGTTCTCGAAAGCCATCATTTTCGGCTCGGCCTGACCTGAATCTCAACACACCTTCTCCCACCAACCAAACCTGAAGGAAGAGAAAAATGGCAGATGCCTACACCCGTATCGCGGATGCGATCGTTCCGTCCGTCTATGCGCAATATGCTTTCGAGGAGCATGTTCAGTCGCTCGAAATCTACCAAGCCGGAATCCTGTTTTCCGACCCGGCCATCTCGTCAAAGCTGTCGATGGGCGGCCGCTCCGTCGACATGCCCGGCTGGAAGGATCTCGGCAACGACCCGTCCGAGCCGGTCAATGACGATCCGGCCGATTCCATCGAAATGAAGAAGATCGGCTCGCGCCGCGAGGTCGCCGCCCGTAATGTCCGCGCCCAGGCGTGGGGCGTTCCGGACCTGACCTCGATCCTGGCTGGCGATGATCCGCAGAAGCTGATCGTCAAGCGGCAGACCGAGTATTGGCAGCGCGCCAATAAGCTGACCCTGCTCGGCATCCTGAAGGGCGTCGTCGCCGACAACATCGCCAATGACGGCGGCGACCTGGTGCGCACAACCGGCGCTTCCATCGTCGACACCGACATCATCGAGGCCGCCTATCTGATGGGCGACCGCGCGGACAAGTTCAAGACGATCTGGATGCACTCCAAGCAGATGAAGGCGCTGAAGCTCGCCGACCTCATCGACTATGTGCCGTCGTCCCAGCAGGGCGGGCCGCTGATCCCCTATTACATGGGGCTGCGGGCCGTCGTCGACGACGACATTCCGCAGGCCGGGGGCGTCTACACCGCCTTCATGTTCAAGGACAAGGCGATCCTGTGGAACGAGCTGCCGGTCAACACCGAAGGTGGCCCGCTGGAGTTCGACCGCAAGCCGCGCCAGGGCCATGGCGGCGGCGTGACGGAAATGGTCGGCCGCCGGCACTTCGTCCCACACGTGCCCGGCACCCGCTTCCTCGACGCCTCGTCGGCCGGCGAATTCGCCACCGATGCCGAACTGGCGCTGGCGGCGAACTGGGACCGCACCGCGTCGAGCGTCAAGAACATGACGTTTATTGCGTTGAAGACGACCGAGGCTTGATCGGCTTGGGCGAGGGGCGGGGGCGAGAGCTCGCCCTTCGCCTCTCGTTCTGACAGCGTTCCTTCGCGCCCCCCTCTGTCCTGCCGACATCTCCCCCAAGAGGGCAGGGCTATTGCATATGGAACTCCTGAGATGTCTGCGCGGCACGGACCCCCACCCCTAACCCCTCCCCCTTGTGGGCAGGGCTATCGCATATGAGTAAAGAGCTGGAAGAGGAAGTCTCTGTTCCATCTGGCTCTTCGCATCTTGCT
>NZ_JAMYSA010000272.1:0-1450 GCF_040321735.1 Mesorhizobium sp. M0293 | reverse complement strand
CGGTGGTTGTCCGCGATCAGCTGGGAGGAGGCCCGCTCGCCTATGGCGCGCTCATGGCCGGCTTCGGGACCGGAGCCGTCTTCGCCGGCCTCTCCAACAGCCTGTTCAGACGGAGCTTGTCGCAGGAGCGGCTGATGAGGCTCTCCTGCGTCGCCTGTGCGGCGTGTTCTCTCTCCCTGGCACTGACATCTTCGATTACCGTGGCGGCAATTGCACTCGCCTTGGGCGGCGCGGGCTGGGTGACCGCCTGGTCCGGGGTTGGTGTGAGCGTGCAGCTGGCGAGCCCGCGCTGGGTCGTGGGGCGCACCATCTCGATCTACTATGCTTTGATAGACGGCGGCATCGCGCTCGGCAGCTGGGTGTGGGGCACGGTGGCCGAAAACCATTCGCTGGCCCTGGCGCTGGAGGGCTCCGCTGGAGCCCTGTTGATCGTCGCTGCAGCCGGCGTTCTCTTTCCTCTTCGAGAGCGCCGCGACTCCGAGCCCGATCCCTTGGAGGAATTCGATGCCCCAGCTGTCTCTCTCAACTTGAAGCCGAGGAGCGGCCCGATCGTGGTCAAGATCGAATATCTGATAGCCGAGAGAAATCTCGAGGCCTTCCTCGACCTCATGCGGCAGCGGCGCCATGTACACAGCCGCGTCGGTGCTCGGAACTGGACGCTCCAGCGGAACCTGCAGAAGCCTATGCATTGGACAGAAACGTTCCGCACGCCGACCTGGACGGACTACCTTCGCCTCAATCATCGTCTGACGGAAGTGGACAAGGAACTGGACGAGCGTGTCTTTCAGCTGCACGCGGCCGAGACCCCACCTCAAATGACCCTTTCCATCGAGCGGCCGACAAGCTCGGCCCGCAAGCCCGAGCACTCAGCTTTTCGCCATCCCCGTCATTGAAGCCCGGCCGGCATCTCTGCCATCAATCGATTGGCTACGAGCGCCACCGGTCAGCCCCGACCCTCAGACCATCGACATCGAAGCGGCCGCGAGTTGCCTATAAACATTACTGCACTCTTATTGTTTGTGACGCATGCGGGTGGTGAGCGGTTTTCAAAGGCCCCGTTTCCTGCTGACAAAGTTAGCTTGGACCACTGAATTGCCGATCAAACGCTCTCGGATACTGGTGCGAGTATGAAATCAAAGACGGGCTCAGGCTGGGCAGGCTTTGGCTCCCGCAGAACAACCGGGTAAGCTACGATCGCTTGGGCATGTTCAGCGAGCGCGGCGGGGTGTCATTCCCAGTGCTTTCTCAAACAGGCCGCCCGGCACTCTCACCACCTGACGAAAAAGCCCTGCAGCTCTTGTCGCATGGCGCGCCGCAGCGACCCGCTTTCCCTCACGGATCTTCACGCCGGCCGCCGCCAACAGGATCAGTCCCTTGAAGAACAGGCGGTGCTGAGCGCTTTGTTTCGCAGCCTGCCAGAGAGGCTCCCAGGCTTCATGGGCTTCCCAGT
>NZ_JAMYSA010000271.1:0-1455 GCF_040321735.1 Mesorhizobium sp. M0293 | reverse complement strand
CTATCGGATTCACACATTTCGCAGTCCGAGGTTGGCGCCGTATTTGATGGCCCAGAATTCGGCGAGGCCGATGCGCATGACCTTTGGGCCGGGCTTGCCGTAGTAGCCGGTCCAGCCGCCGAGGCGTGCGATGACCCAGGCGGCGAAGGCCAGAGAGCCTTTGGGATGGGGATTGCGTTGTCGCTCGGTTTTGCCTTCGAGCTTGGCTGAGACAGCTTCGAGGATGGTCTGGTCGTCGGGATCGAAAGCATCGCTGAGGCGCTGATCGGTGTTGCCGTCGCGGGCCTGCACGAGTTGCTTGATGGTGACGGCGGCGATCGTGGCAGCGGCGGCGAAGTTGATCATGGCGTGCGGATCGCCGATGTCGGCGGCCTCGATATCGAAGCCCGCCGTCTTGAGGGTGCGGAAGAACTCCTCGATGGTCCAGCGCGACCGGTAGAGGTCGACGATACGGCGCGCTTCGACCTTGGTGGCGACACAGTGGGTTGTCAGCAACCGCCAATGCACCGGTTCGCTGCCCTCTTCCGGTTTCGACACCTCGCGAACATCGACCAGTGTTAAATCGACCGTCTCGGGCAACGCCGGATCGGCTGCATTGAGCGGCCGGCGCACCGCCACCGGGGCGAAGCGCAGCGCAAGTTCGGCGTCTCGCGCTCGTCGCCCGGGCGCAGCGGGGATGGTCACGGCAAAGCGGCCTTGCTCGGGCTGGGCGTCGATGAAGGCGAGCAGCAAGTCTGGCCCTTCTTGCGGCGCCTCGATGCGCCGGTTCTGGCAGGCCCGCACGATCAGGTCGACATTGTGCGGGCGCTCCGCGAAGAGTTCGTAAAAGTCGCTCTCGCGGTCCGACACCATGGTGATGCTGGCCGCACCATCCAGAACCGCGCCAGCCTGCTTGGTCGCGTCGATCCAGCGCCGCGACTCCTTATTGGCCGTCACCCGCTGGCGCCGCGGCGCCAGTTCACCCGCGTTGCGGTTCCAGACCTGCATCGAGACCAGGCCCAGCAGCGCTCCCGTGCCGGCCTCCAACGCCAGCACGGGGTGCAGCAGCAGGCCTGCCACGTTGCCCCTGCCGACCGGGCCATAGCCGGCTCGCGCCCGCCGGCTGCCCAGCACCAACTCCGAGGTGTCTTGCACGGCAACGACATGACGACCCGCCACGCGCCGTCCGGTCAGCCTTCCGGCATGGAGCGACATCTCTGCCGCCGTTACCGAAGGGTTGCGCAAAAGCCGCGTGAATTGCATTTCGGCCGCCCGTTTGCCTCCGAGCCGCCGGATACACGATCCAGGCCGCGCCACCAGCGCCCGATGCAAGCAGACCCCCCTTTTTCCAGGCGGCGATCGCCAAATCGCCCCAGCCCGTACTCGATCCCGGTCATTCAAACCTCCTTCAGCGTCCCGGCCCAAATAGAATCGAGCTTCGCCCCAAAACGCAACCGAGATGTGTGAATGCAATAG
>NZ_JAMYSA010000270.1:0-1463 GCF_040321735.1 Mesorhizobium sp. M0293 | reverse complement strand
TCCGGAGGGAGAGGAAAGGCGCCAAGGTTGGCGAATTCGCGCCTTTCCTCTACCCCGTCGATCGGGGGAGAGGTGGCGAGCGAAGCTCGACGGAGTGGGGGTCGACCTTACACCGACGCAATGATTGCCGCTTGACCGAGTTTTCGTGCGCGCAGGCCAGAGGGATCGGTTCGACCGGATGCGACCTCCTTGCGGCAGATGGAGGCCGGCGCTCTACGCGCGGCGACCCCCTCTGTCGCCTTCGGCGACATCTCCCCCTCGAGGGGGGAGATCAGGCGCGCTGCGCCAATCGGCTGCTTTCCACTGCTATCCCCAGCAGCGCCTGTCTTGCCAGCGCAACCGACAGATCCGGCCGCCGCCGCGTCTGCAGCACCGCTGTCTGCAGGCGCGTCAGCGCGCGGCCGAGCGCGTCGGTGCTCCAGCGCTCCAGCGCTTTCTCGACCAGCTTGCGGCGCGAGAAGAACACTGGCGGACGGGCCGCGGCAACGACGGAAGCCGCATTGCGGCCGCCCGAATCCATCTGGCCGCGCATGGCCTGGATCTGCTGCAACTGCCGCATCGCCGAGGACAGCACCAGGAAGGGCTGTCCGCCGGACTGGCAGTGGCGGGTGAAGGCGGTGTCGAAGTCGCCGATCTTGCCTTCGAGCAGCGCGTCGACCGCATCGTCGAAAGAGGCGCCGGACACGTCACCCGACATCGCCTTGACCTCTTCCAGCCCGATTTCCCGCTGGCCATGCGCGTAAAGAACGAGCTTTTCGATTTCGCCGCGCGAGGCCAGCCGGTCGCCGCCGAGATTGCGGCGCAGCGCCTGTCTCGCCTCCATGGTCATCGACATACCGGCCTTGCGCAATTCGTCGTCGATGACCGCATCGATGTCGCGGGCTTCATCGGCGTAGCATGGCAGTGCCATGGCGTTGTCCGCCGCCTCGACGATGGCGCGCAGGCCGACGCCCTTCTTGAGATCGCCGGCCTCGATCAGGATGATGGCATCCGGTGCGGGCTCCGCCGTCAGCGCCTTGACGTCGTCGGCCAGCGCCTTCTGGCCGCTGGCATTGCGCACCCACAGCAGCCGCCGGTCGGAAAACATCGGCACGGTGCGGGCTTCGTCAAGCAGCCGGCCCTCGTCGCGGTCGACCTCCGAACCCTCCAGCCGGACCACCGAGAAGGGATCGTCGAGCGGCAGGCCGGTCTTGCCCGCAAAGGCCTTTGCCCGCTCGGAGACGAGGCCGCGGTCGGGGCCGTAAAGCAGGACAATGGAGATGCGCTGGTCCGGCCGCGCCAGCCACCCATCGACCTCGTAAGCTTTCTTCTGTCCCATGGCGGGTTGGTTAGCATGATGCGGGGGCGGCTTCCAGCTTGGGTTCCTCTCCCTCCGGAGGGGGGAGAGCGACTATCTGGGGTGTCAAGTTGCAATTGCGAACTCGTTGCGCGCATCGCGTGCTTTTGCATTGAGGATGACCAGG
>NZ_JAMYSA010000269.1:0-1467 GCF_040321735.1 Mesorhizobium sp. M0293 | reverse complement strand
TATCTCGTAGATTTCACCCGGTATGAGCTTTTCACTTTTGCGAAAAGAATGAACCACCTCGTCAGCATATGTCCGCGCTTCATCGACCGCTCGCAGCGAAGCCCGCAGCAAGCCTCCCTGCAGAAAGAGTACATTGCCTTCGGCATCGACGTCTTTCAGCGTTAACCCGAGGTCTGCTTCATCTCCATAGTCAATACTGAGGTATAGCGTGACCTCCGGATTCCCAAGCACCGCCATGTCTGAAACGGCCGGGGCCGTTCGGTAATTCAATACGCCTGGGGAATATGGCTGGAGCGCAAACTGCTGGCTGCTGCCAACGAGCTCTGCTGCCGTCGGGTAGAGGTAGGCGCGAACGCCATCGGCTGGGCTGCCAATCGGCTCGTTAGGGGATAGCGCGGCGTCAGCCGTGAGATAGAAGGGACGGCGCTCAACTGTCGGTTCTGGCCAAGTCTCATGCATCGTGGTCCAACCGGCAACCGCCTGCTTAGCGTTTCCATCAATCTCTCGGACATCCCAAAACACGGAGACCGGAGCTTCATTTTCTACACCGTTTTCAATGCCCTTCACCCAACGGTCCATGAATTTCATCTGTTCCGTATCTACAAAGCCATAGCTTCGAACCCCGATAGTCGGGTGAGGGCCGGCGATATTGTGATCTCCGTTCATCAGCAGAAGTTTCTTGTGATTTACATTTTTGAGGAAGTGAGTAAATAGCCGTGTGCTATACTTCGCGACGCTGCCAAACTCATCCTGCCATGCCGCAACAATCATAGTAGGCACATCAATCTGGCCGGCAACATCCTCGCAGCAAAAAGAGACAGAGTCCCACCAATCATCTTTAAGTGGACGGCTTCTCAGCTCGTCGAGAAATGCCCGTTTGACGACTTGCCTATCTTTGCGAATTGCGACGCACTGGTTATCACCCTCGCTTATCCGCCATTCTGCACCGGCTGCCTGAGTGGACTTAGTCGTGAGTTCCCATGCCACGTTCCCAAGCTGGAACATACCGCCGGCGTAGGACCCGTCGCCGTAGCCATCGCCTATTCCGCTTGCCACAATGGCTCTCAAATGAGGTGGTCGCTCTGCTGCCACCCAGAATTGAGAATTGCCGGGAGTTGAATTGCCAATCATCCCAACATTGCCGTCGCTCCAGGACTGTCTGGCAATCCATTCGACCACCTCGGCGCCGTAAATTCCCTCTTTACGGTCGCCCCAACAGTCGATGATTCCTTCCGAGCAACCCGTCGCGGGGAAGTTGGCACCAACGAAAGCGTAGCCGGCTTCGAGAAATTGCTTTGCCATTTCGAAAGGGGCCGCACTTGCTTTATAATGGGAATACCAAAATACGCTTGGATAGCGGCCAGATTTCAAGCGATATGAAATGTAAGCGATACGTGTTCCGTCCTTCATAGGTACGTAGCCGATATCGCGCACCACGTCAGCTTCACCAAGAGGGGTTTTGACCAG
>NZ_JAMYSA010000268.1:0-1586 GCF_040321735.1 Mesorhizobium sp. M0293 | reverse complement strand
CTCTTCAAAGAGAAGGCACCTAAAGAATCAACCTTTCCACTCAACGCAAGACTTACTCTTACTCATATGCGATTCCCCTGCCCACGAGGGGGAGATCGGCTGTCACCTCGGCTTTCGCCAATCTCCAGAGCTGAAAAAGGGCCCGACGGCGAAGCTACCAATCTCCCCCTTCGTGGGGGAGATGTCCGGCAGGACAGAGGGGGGCGCGAAGGATCGCCGCTCATCTCCATCGCTGCGTTGGTGCGCCCGCCCCTCACTGCGACCAATACTGCCAGGCCCAGTAAAAACTTTCGTCGCGCGGCGGCAGCCGGTTGCGCTCGGCATCCCAGCGCACCGGCGCCGGCGATTTCGGCTGCTGTTCAAGCGGCTGGCTTTCCCTGGTCCGGGCGAGAAGCCAGTTGCCGAACTGGGCGAACAGCACGGCGGTGGAATGGATCATCGTCATCCTCTCCTGCTCTTCTGGTTCCAATCACTCCCGTCCGGCCCACGGGACGAGCACGCGCTCGATCCTGCGGATGGTGAATTCGAGCACGAAGGCGATGGCCGCGATCACCAATATGCCCATCACCACGACGTCGGTGACCAGGAACTGGGCGGCCGACTGGATCATGAAACCGAGCCCGCGCGTCGCCGCCACCAGCTCGGCGGCGACCAGCGTCGACCAGCCGGCGCCGAGCGCGATGCGCAGGCCGGTCAGGATCGATGGCAGCGCGCTGGGCAGGATGACGTGGCGGACCACTTGGGCCCGGGTCGCGCCAAGCGAGCGCGCTGCGTTGATGCGCTCCTGCGACACGCCGCGAACGCCCGAGGCGGTCGATAGCGCCACTGGCGCCAGCATAGCGATGGCGATCACCAGGATTTTCGACGGCTCGCCAATGCCGAACCAGATGATGACCAGCGGCAGATAGGCGAGCGGTGGGATCGGCCGCAGGAATTCCAGCAGCGGATCGAAGATGCCGCGCCCGATCGTGCTGATGCCGATGGCCAGACCCACCGGCACACCGACAACGATGGCCGCGGCCAGCGCGGCAAAGACCCGACCCAGACTGGCGACCGCATGCTGCAGCAGCGTCGCATCGACGAAGCCGTCGCGGGCGACGACGATGAACTTGGTCCACACGGCGGCAGGCGAGGGCAGGAACACAGGCGATACCAGTTGCAGGCGGGCCGACAGCGCCCACAGCGCCAGCATCACCAGAATGGTGACCGCGCTAACCGCGCGCGCCGAAATGCCTGTGCGTTTCGAGCTGGGCCGCGACCACGGCACCGAAAGGCCGTCGGCCTCGTCGATCTTGTGTCCCGGCCGCTCCGTGTAGGAGGAAACGGTCATGCCGCTTCTCCTTCGAAGATAGCGTCGGTCAGTTCGCCTCGAGCCGTGGCAAAAGCCGGATCGGCCTTGATGGTGCGAATGGCTTCGCCAGCCGCGTAGCGCCTGGAGAAACCCGGCTCGAAGCTCCGCACCACGCGGCCCGGTCCGGGCGCCAGCACGACAATGCGGGTGGCCAGCACCAGCGCCTCCTCGATGCCGTGAGTCACCATCAGCACGCCGACATCGATTGCCGTCCACAAATCGAGCATGGTCGTCT
>NZ_JAMYSA010000267.1:0-1642 GCF_040321735.1 Mesorhizobium sp. M0293 | reverse complement strand
AGAACGAACCCGCTGCGCGGGAAGGCGCCTGCGGTTGAGGTAGGGATCAAGAACCGGTCGTCGCGCTCGCGTTGAGCGTCGTTCGGCTGGAGCAGAGCATGGCGGGCTTCTTCAACAAGGAGCCTGACCATGCACCATCCTATTCTCGATGCCCGGATCAGCCCGCTGCGCCAGCGGCTGATCGACGACATGAACATGCGGCGTTTCTCACGGGAGACGCAGCGCAACTATCTCCGCGATATCGGACGCTTGGCGACATTCCTCGGGCGTTCACCAGACACAGCGACCGCCGACGACCTACGTCGGTTTCAGATCGAGCAGCAGGAAGACGGCGTTCCCGTGCCGACGATGAACAGCATCGTGTCGGCGCTACGCTTCTTCTTCACCCACACGCTCGACCGCCCGGACCTGGCGCGTCGGCTTGTCCGGCTGGCGCATCCGCGCCACCTGCCCGTAGTGCTCAGCCGCGACGAGGTGGCCCGGCTGCTCAACGCCACCACCTGCCTCAAGCACCAGGCAGCGCTCTCGGTCGCCTATGGCGCGGGCTTGCGTGTCGCCGAGGTTTCGATGCTGAAGGTTGCCGACGTCGACAGCGAGCGCATGCTGCTGCGCGTCGAGCGTGGCAAGGGCGGGCGCTATCGCAACGCCATGCTCTCGGAGGACCTGCTCACGCTTCTGCGTGAGTGGTGGAAGGTCGGACGTCAGCAGGGCGTGATGCACCGCGACGGCTGGCTGTTCCCCGGGCAGCACGCGATGAAGCCGATCAGCACGCGGCAGCTCTATCGCATCGTCGTCGAGGCAGCCCAGGCCGCCGACATCGCCAAGCGGGTGGGTCCGCACACGCTGCGTCACAGCTTCGCCACCCACCTGCTGGAGGACGGCATCGACATCCGCATCATCCAGGTCCTGCTCGGGCATGCCAAGCTCAACAACACCGCCCTTTACGCGAAGGTGGCGACCCGGACGGTGCGTGCCGTGACGAGCCCGCTCGACAAACTCGGCCTGTTCAAGCCGGGAGAGATCTCGCCTGACGGTTGAGCCGTGCGCGCCTCGATCGAGGTCGCCGACATCTTCCGTGCTGCCGGACCCGCCTATCGGGCCGCCCATGCAGGTCACCTGAGCCTCGTCCAGCTCAAGGTCATGTCGGCGATCGAGTATTGCCGCACCGCAGCCCTTGGCGGTCACGTCGAGGCTTGCGAGGACTGCGGCCAATGGCGGATCGCCTACAACTCCTGCCGCAACCGGCACTGCCCGAAGTGCCAGGGCGCGGCGGCGCGGACGTGGTTGGCCGAGCGTGAGGCCGACCTGCTGCCGGTCGGCTACTTCCATGTCGTGTTCACGCTGCCCGCCGAGATCGCCGACATCGCGTTCCAGAACAAGGCGCTGGTCTACGACCTGCTGTTCAAGGCGGCAGCGGAGACGATGCTGACGATCGCTACGGATCCGAAGCACCTCGGCGGGCGCATCGGCATCACCGCCGTCTTACACACCTGGGGATCGGCGATGACGCACCATCCGCACCTGCACATGATCGTGCCGGGCGGCGGCATCGCGCCGGACGGAAGCCGCTGGATATCTTCTCGGCCGGCCTTCCTGCTTCCGGTGCGCGTACTCGGCAAGCTGTTCCGACGGCTCTTCCTCA
>NZ_JAMYSA010000266.1:0-1666 GCF_040321735.1 Mesorhizobium sp. M0293 | reverse complement strand
GGGGGTGGCAATCTCGATCACCCACCTGTCCGCCTTCGGATGGTCCCCGGGCGGGTGGGGGGGGCCGTGCCGCGAACTTGTGCTGGCGATGGAAAAGATCGGCCGCATCGTCAACAGCCAGAAGGGCACCATCAGCATCAACGGCCACACCGATGCCCGGCCGTTCCGCAGCGACAGCTACGACAATTGGCGACTGTCGACGGCGCGCGCGCATTCCGCCTACTACATGCTCGTGCGTGGCGGCGTCGACGAACGCCGCATCACCGAGGTCGCCGGCTTCGCCGACCGCCAGCCGAAGGACGCCGCGGATCCATTGGCGGCCGTGAACCGCCGCATCGAAATCCTGATGGCGACCGGCGGATGAGGCGAGCGGCCGTCACCAGCCGGCTGATTGGCCTGTTGCTGCTGGCCGGCGGACACCCGTCGGCGGGCTTCGCCCAGGATGCACTGCAGCCGTATCAGCTGGTGCGCTCGCTGCAGCTCATCCAGGACCGCATAGCCGCCGGTGATCATGCCGCCTTGCCGATGCAGGCCAAGCTGCTGGAGATGGCGGATGCGCGCCTGCGCGCGGCCGATGCCGAGGACTACAAGGACCCAAAGAACTTTCGCGCCCTGCTTGTCTACGGCATGAGCGGCGGCAACCCGGTGACCGTCGAGGCCGCCACGTCGCGCGCCACGACCGACCCGCAAAGCCTTGCCATAGCCAAAGGCGTGATCGACTACCTCAACGGCCGGCCCGGCGAGGCGATCGAAGCCTTGAGGCTGACAGATCCGATGGTGCTGCCTCCCGATCTCGGCGCTTTCCTTGCCCTGGTCAAAGGCTCGCTGCTTGCCGGCGACCAGCCGGCGGCCGCACTCGGTCTGCTCGATGAGGCAAGATTGCTCAGCCCCGGCACGCTGGTCGAGGAAGCAGCACTTCGCCGTTCGGTCGGCATTGCTGTCGCGCAAGGTGACGCGGCACGCTTTGCGCTTGCCTCCACCCAGTATGTCGAGCGCTACCTCTACTCGCCCTATGCCAGCCAATTCGCCGACTCTTTCGTCTCCGGCGTCATCGCGCTGCACATGTCGATCAGCCAGGACAAGCTGGCCGACATCACCTCGATGATGGATCCCGAGCGCGAGAAGGTAATCTATCTGCGCATCGCCCGCCGCGCCGCGATCGACGGCCTGAACGACCTGTCGGCCTTTGCTTCGGCGCGGGCCGAGCAGGGTCGCAACGGCAACACCAACCAGGACGACCCACGCGCCCTGCTCTATGCCAGCCTTTCCACCGTCACCTCCGGCACCATCGAGGACGTCCGCGTCAGGCTCGGCAAGATCGACCGCGGCAGGCTGTCGGAAGGCGACCGCGCCTTGCTCGACGCCGCGCAGGCCATTGCCGGCGAAGTCGTCGCACCGCCGGCCGCCCTTCCCGAGGAAAAGCCTGTCCCTGCTGCGGCCGAGCAGCCTCTGGCGCCCGAGATCGCCACGGCGCAAGGCGCCGATGACAGCGGACTGCCACCGGTCGAAGGCGCGATCTCGGAACAACCTGCCGTCACCGCGGCCTCCGGCGGACCAGCCACGAATGCGCCGGACGCGGCGGGCGGGGGCGGCCCCGACCCCCGCGCCGCGCCCCAACATACCGCCCCCGCCCCCGCCCCCGCGCCCGCGCGCGCGCCCCCCCCAC
>NZ_JAMYSA010000265.1:0-1667 GCF_040321735.1 Mesorhizobium sp. M0293 | reverse complement strand
CGCAAAAGGGGGTCTGACTCACATTTGATGATTTTGCATGGCGGCGTGGTGCTGTTTTCTGAGGGGAATCAGCACCATGGTGAGAAATTTGCGTTTGTCGTCCTTGATCCCGGCGGGATTGGTCGTCGAGGCCATCGCTGAGAACGAAGGAGTGATCGTCATTACCGCGCGGTCAGGTACGTCGGCGCGGCCTTGCCCTCTTTGCCGCAGAGTGTCGAGCCGGGTCCACAGCCGCTATGTTCGACGCGTGTCCGATCTTCCCTGTAGTGGGACGAAGGTAGAGCTCCGCCTCGTCGCGCGGCGCTTCGTCTGCGATGCTACATTGTGCCGTCGACGAATCTTCGCCGAGCGCTTTGACGACAGTGTTGTCACCGAGCGATCGCGCCGGACCTCGCGATTGGAGTGTATCGTTCATCATCTTGGACTGGCGCTCGGCGGCCGACCGGCGGCTAGTTTTGCAAAGCGGCTGATGGTTCCGGTCAGCAATGACACATTGCTACGGGTGGTGCGGCGACGGGCCTGTTTACGAACAGATCCTATCAAGATTGTCGGCATCGATGACTGGGCCTATCGCCGTAACCATCGCTACGGCACGATCGTCTGCGATCTGGAGCGACGGCGGATCGTGACGTTGTTGCCCGACCGTGAAGTTGCCACCGTCGAGTCTTGGCTTGCCGATCACCCTGAGATCGAAACCGTCTCGCGCGACCGCGGCGGCGGTTACGGCGAAGCCACCGCCAAGGCATTACCGCATGCGGTTCAGGTCGCCGACCGCTGGCATCTCATGGAGAATGCGAGCGCGGCTTTCCTCGACGCCGTTCGCAAGTCGATGCGGATAATCCGAACTGCGATCGGCGCTACGACGGTCAATCCCGACTTGCTCACCTACGTGGAGAAGCTGCAATACGAAGGCTATCTGCGGCGCGAGGAGACAAACGCGGCAATCATGAAACTTGCCGGCGAAGGCATCCCCATCAAGGAGATCGTGCGCCGCACCGGTCACAGTCGCAAACTCGTACGCCAAGTGATCCGTGGCCAGCGAACCGATATTTTCCGCGTCCGGCAGAGTTCGCTCGAGGCATGGTTGCCGTTCCTGGATGGGCAATGGATATCGGGCTGCCACAATGCAAGCGAGCTCTGGCGGCGGCTGAAGACAAAAGGCTTTCGGGGACGCCTGGGCGTCGTCAGCGAATGGGCAAGGCGACGGCGTCGTGCCGAGCAGGCATCCGATCAGCAACTCCACAAGGTGCCGTCAGCCAGAACGATCGCGCGGCTGATGACGACGGCCCGTGATCATCTGAGCAAAGCCGACACCGTGATGATCGCCGCCATCGAGGCGGGCGTGCCCCTGCTGGTGGAAGCACGCAATCTGATCGCCGGTTTCCATTCTATGATCCGCAAGAAGCTTGCCGATGATCTCGAGCCGTGGATCGCCGACGCCGGCAAAAGCCTCATCGCATCTTTCGCCAAGGGCATCATTCGCGACCATGCCGCCGTCCGCGCCGCGATCACCGAACCATGGTCCAACGGTCAAACGGAGGGACAGATCACCAAGCTCAAGCTTGTGAAACGGCAGATGTATGGACGCGGAAAGCTCGACCTCCTGCAAGCCAGGCTGATCGGTGCCGTATGATCCCGAACTTCATCAAGAGTGCGTCAGACCCCTT
>NZ_JAMYSA010000264.1:0-1668 GCF_040321735.1 Mesorhizobium sp. M0293 | reverse complement strand
TATCGCCAGCTTTGTCGATCACCGGCAAGCAATCGGAATGCGCTTCCGCACGGAGGTGCGCACGCTCAAGTCGTTCTGTCGCTTCTCGCTGGCCTTGAGGTAACGCCGGTAGGCCGAGTTGCCGACCAGTGCCTTGTCGCCCTTCTTGAGCTGTGCCTCGAGGCCGGCGATGATCGCTTGGCGGTCGGCCTTGTCCTTCTCGGCCTCGGCGTCATTGCGGCTGACGATGTAGCGGTCTTTACCGACCTTGACCTCTTTGACCCACAACTGAGTTTCACCGCGCTGGCGCTCGAGAACGAGCGGAACCATCGGTGCCGTGTCATTGAGCACGACGTTGTGGATCACGCTGCTCGAGCGTTCGCGGGCCCCCAGAATGTATTCCATGCCCAGCTTTTCGAGCGCGGCGATGGTATCGGCGCTGATCATGCCGCGATCGGCGACAACGCAGGCGCGTGTGACGCCGAAGCGCGTTCGCAGCCGATCGACCACCGGCAACAGGACGGTCGCGTCAGCGGTGTTGCCGGGCACCATCTCGGTGCAGATCGGCCGGCCCTCGGCATCAACGACCAGCGCCAGGATCATTTGCGCCAGATCGGGGCGGAAGTCCTTGGAATGCCCGCGCTTGCCCAGCGTCTCGCCGCCCGTGCCATGGAAGGACAACGAGGTTGTGTCCATGAACACAAGGCTGAGGTCGGTGAACAGGTCCTGCCGGCGCGCGAAGAGCTTTTCCTCGATCACGTCTTTCACGCAGCGCGCCACCAGCGCGCCTTGCGCCTTTTCGCCGAGTTCCTCGCCCAGCCACGCCATTGCCCGGTAAAAGTGATGGAGCGCCAGACCCTCGGCGCCCTCGATACCATAATCGGCCATCCAGTTCGCGCAGTCGCGGTCCGGAGCCCGAGACGAACAGCCGATGCAACGTGCCAATGAACACCGCCCGTTCCACCGCAAAGCCGAACTGGCGCCCCTCCAGCACCTCTTCCAGCACATCGCCGATCCCGAGCCGCTGCCACAGCCGCCCGAACAACAGCGGACCGCCAATGCGGCGAGAGGCAATCCGCCCCGCGTCAATGTCGGACAGGATGAGGCTGCGTTCGCCATGGCGCGCAATCGAGGCCGCCAATCTGTCAAGTTCGCCGCTGGCAACCAGCGCATCCTTGCGGCCCAGCGCCTTTATCGTGCGCTCAGCGACCCGGGCTCGCGCCATGCCGCGCCGCTTGGCCACGTTCATGCCCCATGCTCTGAGGCTCGACCATTTCTTGCTGAGCACGAGCAGCGAATGAGCTGCCTCATAGAGAGCCGTGCGGGCGAGTTCGTCGCCGCATCGGCTGACCTTGCCCTGAATGTCCGTCTCACCAGATTGTGATTTTTCATGGAATGAGGGGGCAGACTCAATCTCTCTGCATGTGCAGGGTGATGTCGCGCAATTTTCGAGAGGGAATCAGCGCGATGGAACAGAGATTTGGGTCGACGAGACTGGCGCCGGCGGGGTTGCTCGTCGAGCATGCCGAAATCAACACGGATTGTGTATTTCTTGACGTGCGCGCTACGGCGCTTTCGGCAACGTGCCCGTGCTGCGGGACGAGTTCACGCCGGACCCAGAGCCGATATATGCGGCAAGCCGCCGATCTGCCCATCGCTGGCCGGCGGGTGGTCTTGCGGGTGACGCTT
>NZ_JAMYSA010000263.1:0-1698 GCF_040321735.1 Mesorhizobium sp. M0293 | reverse complement strand
CCCCCCCCCCCCCCCCCCCCCCCCCCCCCCCCCCCCCCCCCCCCCCCCCCGCCCACCCCCCCCCCCCCCCCCCCCCCCCCCCCCCGCGCCGCCCCCCCCCCCCCCCCCACCTCTCCCCCCTCCGGAGGGAGAGGAAAAGAGCCCCTCACACATGCAGCGCGTGGCCCAGTGCCTTCAGCGCTGCTTCCTGGAAGCCTTCGCCTTGCGTTGGATGGGCATGGATGGTGCCGGCGATGTCCTCCAGCCTTGCGCCCATTTCGAGCGCCAGCCCGAACGACGCCGCCAGTTCCGACACACCCTGCCCGACCGCCTGGATGCCGAGCACCAGATGGTTGTCGGCACGGGCGACGACGCGGACGAAGCCGTCCTCGCCAAGCTTCGTCATCGCGCGGCCGTTGGCGGCGAACGGGAACGTGCCGAACTTGATCTCGCCGCCGAGCGCCTTGGCCTCTTCCGGCGACAGGCCCGCCGTCACCAGTTCCGGATCGGTGAAGCAGACGGCGGGAATGGAGCGCTTATCCCAGCTGCGCTTGTGGCCGGCAACGATCTCGGCGACCATCTCGCCCTGCGCCATCGCCCGGTGCGCCAGCATCGGCTCGCCGGTGACGTCGCCGATGGCAAAGATGCCGCGCATCGAGGTGCGGCACTGGTCGTCGATGCGGATGAATTTGCCCGCCATGTCGAGGTCGATCTGCTCGAGCCCCCAGCCTTCGGTCACCGGCTTGCGCCCGACCGTCACCAGGATCTTGTCGGCGGCGAGCTTGGCGCTCTTGCCGTCGGATGTCTCGACCAGCAGCACGTCACCCTTGGCACCCTTGGCCTTGGCACCTGTCATCACCTCGATGCCGAGCGCGTTGAGCCGCTTGACCACCGGACGCGTGAGCTCGGCGTCATACTGCGCCAGCACGCGTGGCAGCGCCTCGACGACGGTCACCTTGGCGCCCATCTTGGCGAAGGCCATGCCGAGTTCCAGCCCGATATAGCCGCCACCGACGACGGCGAGTTTCTTCGGCACTTCGCTTAGCGCCAGCGCCTCGGTTGACGAAATCACCGGCCCGCCAAACGGCAGGAACGGCAGTTCCACCGGCGCCGAGCCGGTGGCGATGACGATCGCCTCGGCGCGGATCACTTGGCTACCGGTCTCGGTCTCGACCGCGACGGTCTTGCCGTCACGAAAAGTCGCCCAGCCATGCACGGTCTTCACGCCGGCCTTCTTGAGCAGGCCGGCGACACCGCTGTTGAGCCGGCTGACAATGCCGTCCTTCCAGGCGATTGTTTTGGCAAGGTCGAGCGTCGGCGCGGTCACCGAAATGCCGAGCGGGCTGTTGCCGCCTTCCATGTGCGAGACCTTCTCGAACTCTTCCGCCGCGTGGATCAGCGCCTTGGACGGGATGCAGCCGACATTGAGGCAGGTGCCGCCCGGTTTGCCGGCTTCCACGATCACCGTATCGACGCCGAGCTGCCCGGCCCGGATGGCGCAGACATAGCCGCCCGGACCGGCGCCAATGACGAGCAGCTTGCAGGAGATTTCTTTCATGACGGCTGCTTCCTTCGGGTAATGGCTGCCGCGCGCCTTGTCCTTCTCCCCTTGTGGGAGAAGGTGGATCGGCGCGTTAGCGCCGAGACGGATGAGGGGTGTTCCAGCGGAGTGAGACGTTGGCGGTCCCGGGTCCCCCCCTCCTCCGGTGGCTTATACCC
>NZ_JAMYSA010000262.1:0-1751 GCF_040321735.1 Mesorhizobium sp. M0293 | reverse complement strand
GGGGGGGGGGGGGGTCGTCTAGTTGTAACCCCCCCCGGGGGGGGGGGGGGGGCGCCGCCGCACCCCCCCCCCGGCGCTGCGCGCCGACCCTCCCCACAAGGGGGAGGGTTGAAGTAGGTCACGCCACGATGACGATGATCGAAATCACCCCGAACAGCGCGATCAGCAGATAATCGGCGACGCGATAGAGTTTCAGCGCCCGCCTGATGTCGACGCTGTCGGCTTCGCGCCGCCCGCCTTCGCCCATGAAGACGTCATCGACCAGCACGCCGCCGTAGCTGCGCGGCCCGGCGAGCGCCAGGCCGAGCGCACCAGCCATCGCCGCTTCCGGCCAGCCGGCGTTGGGCGAGCGGTGCTTTTTCGCGTCGCGCCATACCGCGTGCCAGGCATTGCGCGGATCGGCGCCCCTGACCAGGAGCGCCGCCAGCACGATCAGCAGCGCCGTCAGCCGCGAGGCCGGCAGGTTGATCCAGTCGTCGAAGCGCGCCGCTGCCCAGCCGAAGGCCTCATGGCGCGGGGTGCGGTGGCCGATCATCGAATCGGCGGTGTTGGCGGCCTTGTAGGCAGCGCCACCGGCCAGGCCGCCGACGCCGGTCCAGAAGGCGGGGGCGACGATGCCGTCTGAAAAATTCTCGGCCAGGCTCTCGATCGCCGCGCGGCAGACTCCGGCCCTGTCCAACGTTTCGGGATCGCGGCCGACGATTCGCGAGACGGCAACGCGGCCCAGAGCAAGACCTCCGGTATCGAGTGCGTCGGCCACCGCCTCGACATGCTCGTAAAGGCTCTTCTGCGACAGAAGCGACGTTGCCAGAAGGGCCGTGATGAATAGCCCCATCGGAACGAACCAGAGCAGGATCTGCACGCCGAGGCCAATTATCGCCGGCACCAGCACGATGACCAGCAGCGCCTGGACACCGCGCTTGCGACGCAGTGCGTCGGGATCAGTGGCGCGGTTGAGCCTGCGGTCGAGAAAGGATATCAGCCTGCCGAACCACGTCACCGGATGGCCGATGGCGCGAAACAGCCAGTCGGGGTAACCGAGGGCGAATTCGACGGCCAATGACAGGAAAGCGATCAGAACTGACATGAAGCTTCTTGAAGGAGCGGTGGAACATGGTGGAAGTCTTGGCCGGGCGAGGGCGCTTTTCCCCAACGCTTCGCAGCCTTTCGTCGACCTCTCGACCGGTATCAATCCGCACTCCTACCCGCTTTTCGACCTGCCCGCCACCACCCTGTCGCGGTTGCCGGAATCAGGGCGTGCGCGCGACCTGATAGAGATCGCGGCCAGCACCTATGGCGCGCCGTCGCCGGCCAACGTCGCGGCGGCACCGGGCACACAGATCCTGTTGCCGCGCGTCGCATCGCTGATCGCGCCCGGCAAGGCGCTGGTGCTGGGGCCGACCTATGCCGAACATGCCCGCGCTGCGGCGATTGCCGGACACGAGGTGATGGAGGTCAGCGATTTCGAAGCTCTGGCCGAAGCCGACCTTGCCATTGTCGTCAATCCGAACAATCCGGATGGACGCATCATGGAGCGGGACCGCTTGCTGGCGCTGGCCGCTGGACTGCGCGCCAGGGGCGGGCTGCTGGTCGTCGATGAGGCGTTCATGGATGTCGGTCCGCGCGAACACAGCCTCGCGGGCGATGTTGGCCAGGGCGGTATCGTCGTGCTGCGTTCGTTCGGCAAATTCTTCGGCCTGGCAGGACTGAGTCGAGGATGTGCACTTTCAGATGTAGCGGCGGGAGACCGG
>NZ_JAMYSA010000261.1:0-1752 GCF_040321735.1 Mesorhizobium sp. M0293 | reverse complement strand
TCAGGATGTTGATGACACCCTTGGGGAAACCAACTTCCTCGGCGAGCGCTCCCCAGGCGAGACCTGAATAAGGCGTCTGCGAGGCGGGCTTTACGACCGCGGTGCAGCCGGCGGCGAGCGCCGGGCCAAGCTTGCGGGCCAGCATCGAGGACGGGAAATTCCACGGCGTGATGGCGGCGATGACGCCGACCGGCTCCTTGGTCACCAGGATGCGGCGGTCCGCCCATGGCGAAGGCACGACGTCGCCATAGGTACGGCGGCCTTCCTCGGCGAACCACAGGATATAGGACGCGGCCGAACCGATCTCGCCTTTCGATTCGAACAGCGACTTGCCCTGCTCTATGGTCAGCAATTCGGCCAGCACGTCCTGATTGTCCATCATCGCGTCATGCAGCTTGCGCAGCAGCTTCGAGCGCTCGAGCGCGGTCGTCTTGCGCCACGACCTGAAGGCGGCATCGGCAGCCTCGATCGCGCGGCGGGTCTCGGCCTTGCCGGACTTCGGCACGGTGCCGATCTTGAGGCCGGTGGCCGGGTTGTTGACGTCGACCGTCTGGCCGCTGTCGGCCTGCACCCATTCGCCGTTGATGAGATTGGCCTGCCGCATGAAATGGCTGGTTTTCTGAAGCATGGTCTGGCCTCCGTTCGGATAAGACAATCAGGATCCTGTATGCTGGCTGCGGCTCGCGCCTTTGCCGAAGCGCCCTATTCGCGCGGCAGAACGACACCGCCGGCCGCGCTTCAGCTATGCGCGACGTCTCGCCGCGCCGCCGCGGCTTCAAGCCAACTGGCCAGTCCGAAGATGCTCCGCCGCGGTCTCATCAAGCGCCGCGCGAATGCCATCAACCATGTAATCGATCTCTTTAGGGGCGATGACGTAGGGCGGGCAGATTGCCAGCACGTCGCCCATGTTGCGGATCATGACTCCGTGCTCGCGGCACCGCCGCTCGACATCGGTGCCAATTCGCAGCTCCGGCGCAAAGGCGCGACGGGTGGCGCGATCCTCGACGATCTGGATCCCCGCTATAAAACCGCGGCCGCGGACCTCGCCGACCAGTGTATGGTCGTTGAGCGCGTCCGCGAGCGCTGCATGCAGATAATCGCCGAGACGGCGCGCCTGGCTCACGAGATCGATCTCGCGGTAGATCCTGATCGCCTCGGCGGCGACGGCGGCTGTCACCGGATGGCCGGAATAGGTGAAACCGTGGCCGAACACGCCGACCTTGTGGGCCTCATCGGCGACGCACTGGTAGACCTTGTCGGAGATAATGACGCCGCCAATGGGCAGATGACCGGATGAAAGCCCCTTGGCGACCGACAGCATGTCCGGTTCCATGCCAAAAGTCTGGCTGCCGAACCAGTTTCCGGTGCGTCCGAAGCCGCAGACCACTTCGTCGGACAGCATGAGGATGTCGTATTTGCGCAGCACCGCCTGAACCTTTGGAAAATAACCCTCCGGCGGTACCAGCACGCCGCCGGCGCCCATGACTGGCTCTGCGATCATCGCGGCAATCGTCTCTGGCCCCTCCGCCAGGATCAGGGCCTCGAGTTCCTGGGCCAGGCGCGTGGCGTAGTCATGCTCCGCCTCGCCCGGCAGACCGTCGAGATAGTGGAACGGCCGCGCGGCGAATATGACGGGAAGCGGCGGCAGGTTGAAGGACTTGTGCATGTGCGGCAGCCCACTCAGCGCCGCGCCCATGATCGTACTGCCGTGGAAGGCGCCAAACCTGCTGATGATCTTGCGTTTCTCCGGAC
>NZ_JAMYSA010000260.1:0-1760 GCF_040321735.1 Mesorhizobium sp. M0293 | reverse complement strand
CCCCCCCTCCCCCCGTGCCCGTCGCGCGGCGCGGCGGGTCTCTGTTTATCCCGCGCCGGGCTGGGGGCGCCCAACCCCGCCCCGGCGGCGTAACGCTAGCGAGTGGCGGATTTGCCCGATGAAATCGACGCCAAGCGGCGCGCCTTGCTGTCGCAGCTCACCGAGGCCGAGACCTTGCGCAAGACGGCGGCCGACCGTTTGCAGGAAGCCGAGAACCGGCAATCCGAAATGGACAAGGCCGCCACCGGCGCCATCCAGTTCCTGGCCGAGGCACGCGAGACCCGCGTTCGTGCCGAAGAGCGGCTGACGGCGGCCGACGAACGCCGGCTGGAGGTCGAGGCGCGCATTCAGGAGACGCTGAACACGCCGCCGCATCTGGTCATTCGCCACACTGGTCTGGAGGCTGACAGCCCGATGCCGGAAATGGCCGAGATCGAACGCCAGCTCGATCGGCTGAAGATAGAGCGCGAACGGCTCGGCGCCGTCAATTTGCGCGCCGAGGAAGAGCAAAAGGAGCTTTCCGACCGGCTCGAGGCGATCGTATCCGAGCGCGAGGACATCATCGAGGCGATCCGCAAGCTCAGGCAAGCAATCCAGAGCCTCAACCGCGAAGGCCGTGAGCGATTGCTTGCCGCCTTCGACGTCGTCAACAGCCATTTCCAGCGGCTGTTCTCGCATCTGTTCGGCGGCGGCACGGCGGAGTTGCAGCTGATCGAATCCGACGATCCGCTCGAGGCAGGTCTCGAGATTCTTGCCCGCCCGCCCGGCAAGAAGCCGCAGACCATGACACTGTTGTCCGGCGGCGAGCAGGCGCTGACGGCGATGTCGCTGATCTTCGCGGTGTTCTTGACCAATCCGGCGCCGATCTGCGTGCTCGACGAAGTCGACGCCCCGCTCGACGATCACAATGTCGAGCGCTTCTGCAATCTCATGGACGAAATGGCTGCCACCACCGAGACGCGTTTCGTCATCATCACCCACAATCCCATCACCATGGCGCGTATGAACCGGCTGTTCGGCGTGACCATGGCCGAGCAGGGCGTCAGCCAGCTTGTGTCGGTCGACCTGCAGGCGGCCGAGGCGATGCGCGAAGCGAGCTGACGCGGTCCGGCTGTCAACTACCCGTCAGCCGCAATTCAACGCCCGATCACATCCAATAACATTTGCGTTCCAAGTCGTTTCAACGCCGGAGTGGCCTCCATATATGCCTTCTCGGGCCGAGGACCGCCGGCCGATGAATGCGCCACTGCGGCTCGACGCGACCAAACGGCCCTTTTGGAAAGCGGCTTCGCCGCTCGCTTCATCATAGGAGATATCGTCATGCGCACCTTCATGCCAAAAATCATCGCGGCCGCATCGATCTTCGCGGCCATACCGCTTTCGAGCGCCTACGCTGTGGACCGTCACCACAGGGTAAAGGTCGACACCCAGACCACGGCATCGGTGCCAGCGGATCCGGAAGCGAGGGCGGCGTCAGAGCAGTTGCTCGGCGTGAAGCAGGGTATCCGCGCGGCTAGGAAAACTGGCAAGATCACGCAGGATCAGGCCCGCGACCTGATGCAGCAGGCGGATATTATCCAGCACACTGCGTCGACCTCAGCCCGTTCGAAGCTTGGGCAGATCAATGCACTCGATCGGCGGCTTCAGGCTGCCACCGGCCAAGGAACCTATATGGAGTTGTGTGCGTCAAGTTCTGCAAAAATGGCGTGGCATCGCGGTGACGTCGGGGTGTCCGTCGCGCAGCCCCCGTGTTTAGCGGA
>NZ_JAMYSA010000259.1:0-1767 GCF_040321735.1 Mesorhizobium sp. M0293 | reverse complement strand
GCCCCGCCCCGGGGGCGGGGGGGGCGGGGGGGGGGCCCCACACCAGTGCCGTGCGCGCGGGCTTGGTGTTGAGGCGCAGCTTGGCGATGCGGGCGACGGCGAGCTCGTGCGCGGCTCGCGAGGCCGGCGGAAGCGGCATCGGATCGAGTCCGGCCAGCACGCCTTCGGCCTCGTCGAGACGGCCGATCAAAAGCAGGCGCCGTACCTTGAGGTGACCGGCATGCGCGGCATTCAGCCGGTCGCCGTGCTTTTCCAGCGTCGCCCGCGCCGCGTCGAGCGCCTTGTGCGGCCATCCCAGATCACGCGACACCAGTGCGATCTCGGCTTCGGCCACGACGCATCTGGCGCGCGCCACCGCCTCTTTCGGGCCGAAGCCACGCGCCGCCCGCCGCAGCAGCGCCTTGGCGCGATCGAGATCGCCGAGCTGCGCCATGGCGATGCCACGCAGCGCCAACGCCGGCGGGTCTTCGCGCAAGGCGACACGATCCAGCGCGCCGAGCGGATCGCCCCCGGCCAGCGCCAGTGCCGCCGCGGTGATCAGTGAGTCCATTGAAATCCCGTCACACTTGTAACTCCCACCCCGGCGCTCAGCGCCCTAACTTAAGTCATGGCCGCCAACCAGCAAGCCGTATCGGCAGCGGCACAACAAGGGAGAACCACGCGATGAATGACACTGTCGAGGGCACTGAGCGGATGCGCCACCCCTGCTGCGGGCCGGCTCTTTCAAATCCCGTCACACTTGTAACTCCCACCCCCGCGCTTGACCGCCCTATTCCAGCTCACAGCAAGCAACCACACGTCGCAACGGCGCGACAACAGACTGGCAAAGGAGACGACCAATGACCAAGCAGACCGCAATGAAGACCCCGCCGATCGTTTCAAGGCAGGACTGGGAAGCCGCCCGCGAGAAGATGCTGGTGAAGGAGAAGGCAACGCTGCGCGCCAAGGACGCATTGGCCGCCGAGCGCCGGCGCATGCCGTGGATGGAAGTCGACAAGGACTATGTATTCGAAGGACCGAACGGCAAGGCGAGCTTGCTCGATTTGTTCGAAGGCCGCCGCGAGTTGATCGTCTACCGCGCCTTCTTCGAGCCCGGCGTGTTCGGCTGGCCGGAGCATGCCTGCCGCGGTTGTTCGCTCGGCGCCGATCAGGTCGGCCACCTCGCCCATCTCAACGCACGCAACACCACGCTGGCCTACGCCTCGCGCGCCCCGCAGGCCGACATCGCCCGGCTGAAGCAGCGGATGGGCTGGGAGATGCCCTGGTACACCATCACCGACAGTTTCGACAAAGACTTCGGTGTCGACGAATGGCATGGCCACAACGTGTTCATCCGCGATGGCGACCGCATCTTCCGCACCTACTTCATCAACAGCCGCGGTGACGAGGCGATGGGCACCGTCTGGAGCTATCTCGACGCGACGCCGCTTGGCCGCCAGGAGATCTGGGAGGACTCGCCTGAAGGCTATCCGCAAACCCCGCTCTACAGCTGGTGGAACTGGCACGACAATTACGACGCTGGGGCCGACAAGACATGGGAAGAAGTATCGGCAGCCGGCGAAGCGGCGTTCCGGGACAAGGACCAGTAAGGGCTCTCCAGCTTGGTTCCTCGCCCCACGAAAGTGGGGAGAGGTGGCTCGGCGAAGCCGAGACGGAGAGGGGACTGCCCTACGAAACCCCCTCTCCGGGGGCGTGGGGGGCCCCCGGGCCCCCCCCGTGGGGGGGGGGGGGGCCCCCCAAGCGTGGCGTGGGCGGGGGGCCCCCCCC
>NZ_JAMYSA010000258.1:0-1884 GCF_040321735.1 Mesorhizobium sp. M0293 | reverse complement strand
TTAAACACCGCCTTTAAGAATATGTCGTTAAGTCAGCATGTTAGGCGCGCGCCGGCGCGTGTTACCACTAGTGCGCCGGGAGACTGGCAAGGAGTAGATGGTGCAAGTCCATTGCGGTGAAGGAGTAGCGATCCACATCGGCCCTCGAGCCGTGCGTCGGCCCCCGCGAGGGTGTCGGCGAAGCGTCGGTAGAGGAACATGCAGGCCAGCCATTGAGCCGCGAAAGAACATCGTCCCGGATGCCGACGCCGTTAGTGGCGCGGAAGGCAACATGAGGAGGCGCGATATGCGAGTGCCGCCTCGGTCCGGCGTGGTCGTAGACCCTGGCATGCATGGAAGCTTCTTGTTCGGGAACCGGGAGATCTCCGGGTCGACCATGGCCCTCTTTGGAGGACATGGTCCGCAGCGGGAAGGCGAGGAGCCGTAGCCGCTGATGCACGACACGGAGAAGTCTGACTCTGGCATAGTAGCTGTGAAGCTGACGAACAAAGCCGGGCAACCGGTGGCGGAGTTGGTGGAGCCAAGGCCGGGGACCAAGGGGAACGCGGAACAGCAACGCATGCACCGGACACAGAGCCGGGCTCGCATGACCCAGTCGCTGGACCGCGTACGGACAGCCGCAAGGCTGAGGAAGAAGGACCGGTTCACCGCGCTCTTTCACCACATCAATAACGATGCACTGCGGGCGGCGTTCTACGCGCTCAGGCGCAAGGCCGGATGGCATGACGTGGGAGGATTACGAGGCAGATCTCGAGCTGCGGCTCGCCGATCTACACAAACGAATCCAACGGGGAGTGTACCGCCCGCAACCGTCCCGCCGAACATACATACCGAAGGCTGACGGGAAGCAGCGGCCGCTGGCAATCGCGGCTCTGGAAGACAAGATTGTCCAAGGGGCCACCGTCATCGTACTCAACGCCATCTACGAAGGCGACTTCTGCGGCTTCTCCTACGGGTTTCGGCCCGGGAGGGGCCCGCACGATGCGTTGGATGCGCTCTGCACGGCGATCGACAGGCGGCAGGTGAACTGGATCATAGACGCCGACATCCAGAACTTCTTCGGGGCTGTCAGTCAATCATGGCTGGTTCGCTTCCTGGAACATCGGATCGGCGACAAGCGCATCATCCGCCTGATCCAGAAATGGCTGAAGGCGGGCGTCCTCGAAGACGGGATCGTGACCGTGGATGACAGGGGAACGGGACTCGCCATTCTACCTGCACTACTGCTTTGATCTGTGGGCCAAGCGCTGGCGACAGCGCGAGGCCACCGGCGACATGATCATCGTGCGCTATGCGGACGATGTAGTGGTCGGTTTCGAGCGCGAGGACGACGCCCGTTGTTTCCTCGCTGCGATGCGCGCGAGGCTTGAGGAGTTCGAGCTGACGCTCCATCCGGATAAGACCCGCCTGATTGAGTTTGGTCGCCACGCGGCGGCTGAACGAAAGCAGCGCGGGCTCGCAAAGCCGGAAACCTTTGCATTCCTGGGGTTCACGCTCATCTGCGGCAAATCACGCCGCGGGCGCTTCCAGCTTCAACGGAAGACCTGCGGTGACCGTATGCGAGCCAAGCTCCGCGAAATCAAAGGGGGGCTCTGGCGGCGAATGCACTGGCCTATCCCGGAACAAGGGAAATGGCTCAGGCAGGTCGTCACCGGACACTTTGCCTACTACGCAGTCCCGACAAACGGGCGGGCGCTTGCTGCGTACCGCTATCATGTGGTCAATCTCTGGCGACGGACGCTCCGGCGGCGCAGCCAGCGTGATGGCCTCGTATGGGACCGCATTGCGAGGCTCGCCGGTGACTGGCTCCCAAGTCCACGTATCCTTCATCCTTGGCCCGATGTGCGCTTCGCCGTCACCCACCCGAGGTAGGAGCCGAGTGCG
>NZ_JAMYSA010000257.1:0-1897 GCF_040321735.1 Mesorhizobium sp. M0293 | reverse complement strand
TGTAAGCGATACGTGTTCCGTCCTTCATAGGTACGTAGCCGATATCGCGCACCACGTCAGCTTCACCAAGAGGGGTTTTGACCAGGTTCATTTTTGAGCGTCCATGTTGAGAAATTTCTACATTTTCCTCGTTGCGAGTGCTCTTTGCACAAGGCATGCATGAGCCACAGCATCCCGCTAGACGAGAAGCGGCAATCACCAAATCGGAATGCCCGACACCGCAGCAGGTGGTCACCTGACCCGGGTGGAACTCCTCCCTCGATACACTCTGCTGCGATCAGGCGAACGTATGAAGCGCCGCAGGCTCAAGATAACGCTAGAAGACCAGAACTGGTGCAGCGTGGCTCCATATCAATTTCACTGTGGCTACTAAAACTTTGATATTAGCGAGCCTTTCGGGGACGGCTATCGTTGGCGTGATCTTGGAAGTTAAGAGTTCATGGATCTGGCATAGAAGGGGATCTATTGCACATGCCGCCGTAGGCTGGGCCAAAACTGGATACGCTGCCGACCCTATAGCTCGGCCTCGCTCCCGGCCCGTGCCGGAGTCGGCGAGCCTCGAGCGTTCGAGGCGCGCAGTAGATTGAAGCTGATTTTTGAACTCGAAGGGCGGGTCATGAGCATCAGAGTTGGGCAATGGGATGCAAAATGTTGAACCCCATTACTGTTGAGATCGTCAGGAACGGATTGATATCCGCCGCAGAAGAAATGAACGCGATGCTGATACGCTCTGCGTTCACGCCAATCATTTATGAGATGAAGGATTGCGCTGTTGCCATTCTGGACCGCGACCACAAGGTTCTCGGACAATCGTCGGGTTTGCCGATATTTCTCGGCAATCTGGAAATCTGTTCAGAATATACGGAGCGCAAATTCGGCAGGCACATTTGGCGCGAGGGCGACATCTGGGCACTGAACGATACTTACGTGGTTGGCACCCATCTCAATGACGTCTCTGTATATGCACCGATCTTTTTCAGGGGCGAGCTCTTTGGTTTCGCCGTATCCCGAGCCCATTGGCTGGACATTGGCGGCAAGGACCCAGGACAGTCGTTCGATTCAACGGAGATATTCCAGGAGGGCCTACGCCTTCCGCCCACCCGAGTGGCAATAGGGGGCGAAATCAATCACGACGTGGTTGACGTGATCGAGGCCAACACCCGACTACCTAAGGGAGTAATCGGCGATCTAAAGGCGCAGATCGCGGCTGCGAACGTGGGGTCTCGCCGCGTAATCGAACTCCTCGACAAATATGGAGTTGAAGTTGTTAACGAGGCAAAGAAGGTCATCTTCGATCAAACCGAAAGCTTTGAACGGGCAGCCATAGAAGTGATTCCGGATGGAGAATACTCGGCGGAAGGCTTTGTCGACGATGACGGATTGGGAAACGGCCCGCTACAGGTGAAAATGCGAGTTACTGTAAAGGGTGGCGATATAGAAATCGATGTAACCGAGGCCAGTGATCAGGCGCTTGGCCCGATCAACAGTGGGGCTTCTCAGACAATCTCAGCATGTCGAGTCGGATTCAAATATTTGTTCGCATCGGACAAACCGGTTAACGGTGGCTCGTTTCGGTCGCTGTCAGTAAAACTACGCGAGGGATCGTTTCTCGCCTGTACCAGTCCCGCACCCGCAAACTGGTACTTTAGTTCCCTGGGATTGCAAATCGACCTCCTCGCCAAGGCACTGGCCAATGCGATGCCAGACAAAGTTACCGCTGCTGATTACGGCGATTCAAATCCCGTGATCATGTCGGGCACGGATCCCCGTAGTGGAGGAATTTTTATCGATTTCGAGTGCCATGTCGGAGGCTGGGGGGCGTTCCGTGGCCATGATGGGGTCTCCGGACTGATCAATAAAGTGAATGGCGGCCTGAGGGACATTCCCATCGAGGTTT
>NZ_JAMYSA010000256.1:0-1900 GCF_040321735.1 Mesorhizobium sp. M0293 | reverse complement strand
CTCGACGGCTATACCCGGCTCGGCAATCCGCTTGGCGATCATCCCGACATGCGCAAGGTGCCCGGCGTCGATTTCAGCTCCGGCTCGATCGGCCATGCCCTGTCCGGCGGCCTCGGCATGGTGCTTGGCGGCCGTGCGGCCAACCGGCGCTTCGATGTCTATGTCCTGCTCGGTGACGGCGAGATGCAGGAGGGCCAGGTCTGGGAAGCGGCGCTCTCCGCCGCCCACCATAAGGCCGGCAATCTGATCGCCATCGTCGACCGCAACGGATACCAGCTCGACGGGCAGGTCGACGACATCATCGGCATCGAACCGTTGGCCGACAAATGGGCGGCGTTCGGCTGGCAGGTGCACGAGGTCGATGGGCACGACGTCGTCGCTCTCGCGACGCTGCTGCGACAGTTGAAGGCCGAGGCAGACCGCACCCGGCCCGTCTGCATCATTGCCAAGACCTCCAAAGGCAAGGGCGTTGGTTACATGGAAACCGAACCCGGCTGGCATCTGGGCTATCTCGCGCCATCGGACGAGGCCTTGGCCGCCGAAGAGATCAAGCGTGGAGGCAAAACACAATGAACGGCCCGATCGATACCAACTCCTGGCAGTACCGCCAGATCAACGCGCGCGCGCCTGGCCTGAGTTACCTGGCCAACGCGCTCATTGAGCTGGTCGAAGACGGTTATCCGGTCGTGGCCGGTACGGCCGACCTTCAATATTCCAACGGGCTGGTGCGGTTCGCGCAACGCTTTCCCGAACGCTTCACGCAATTTGGCATTTCCGAGCAGAACATGGTTTCGGCTGCTGCCGGCATGGCCAGCACAGGCGCCATGCCGTTCGTCGCTACATTCGCTTCTTTCCTGGCGCTGCTGTGCTGCGAACAGATCAGAACCGACGTCGCCTATTCGGCACTGCCGGTACGGCTGATCGGTCACCATGCCGGTATTTCACTCGGCTTTTACGGCACCTCCCACCATGCGACGGAAGACCTTGCCATTATGCGAAGCATTGCCGACCTCACGGTCGTCGCACCGGCCGATGGCCCGCAACTGGCGGCCGCCGTCAGGGCGTCTGTCAATCATGCGCAGCCAATCTACTTCCGCATTGGCCGCGGTCAGGAACCACTGGTCTATGACGACGGCGTCGACTTCCAGTTCGGCAAGGCGATCGTTCACGGCGAAGGATCGGACCTGACCATCATCGCCTGCGGCTCGATGGTCCATCCCTCAAGGGAGGCTTACCGCGCGCTGCGCGCGGCGGGCAAGTCCGTCGGACTGATCGACATGCATACGATCAAGCCGCTCGATACCAAGGCCGTGCTCTCTGCCGCGGCTCACTCCCGCTTCGTTCTGACGATCGAGGAACACAATATCCTGGGCGGTCTGGGCGGCGCCGTGGCGGAAATCCTGGCCGAGGCGGGCAGCCCCGCACGGCTGATACGCCACGGCATCCGTGACGAATACAGCCTGATTGCGCCGCCAACGCATCTCTACAAGCACTACCGCCTGGACGCGGCGGGGATCGAGGCCACCGTCCGCGAAGCGCTCGGCTGAGCGCGGACAACCATAGCCATGCACGGAGATTACGATGATCGATCAGAATAACACCGCCCGACTCATCGAGCGCGCGAGCGCGGTGATGCCGGGCGGATTGCTCAGCCCGAGCCGCAGGCTCGGCGCGCCGCATGTCTTTGCCCGGGCGCAGGGTGCGTTTCTCTACGACGTCGATGGACACCAGTACACCGACTTCCATTGCGGCTTCGGCGCCAATGTGCTTGGCCACTGTCATCCGGCGGTGCGTGAACGCATCGCTGCGGTCACGCAGGACATCGATCTTGTCGGTGCGGGAACGATGCGGCTGGAGATCGAGGTGGCGGAGGCGCTGGTCGACTGCATCCCTTGCGCGG
>NZ_JAMYSA010000255.1:0-1916 GCF_040321735.1 Mesorhizobium sp. M0293 | reverse complement strand
AGCTCGCCCACCGCCCCCAACGGCACCGGCTGACCATGAGCGTCCAGAAGATAGATCCGCGTGTTGGCGATCGGACGGCCAATCGGGACAACTGACCCGTCAAAGTCATCGGGGCAAGTCCAGGTCGTTGCACAGACTGTCGTTTCCGTCGGTCCATAGGCATTGATAACAGATGCTGCAGGCAGGCGACGGATGAGTTCGGCCTTCGGCAGCTCTCCAGCAAGAATGAGAGCTTGCGACGCCAAATATTCCGCACTCCTGCTTTCCTGAAGCAAGGCCGGAGGCAGCGTCGCGTGGGTGATAGCTTGGCTTCGCAGATAATGCGATAGCCTGGCACTCGCCTGGCGGAGCTCATCCGCAGGCAAATGCAAGGCGGCGCCGGAGCCAAGCGCCATAATCATTTCCCAGGCACTGGCATCAAAACCCAAGGAGGCGAACTGCACCACTCGACTGCTTGAACCAACGCCAAACAGTCCGATCTGAGCCAGCCCCAGATTGACCACTCCGCGATGCTCGACCATGACGCCCTTGGGCGTCCCGGTGGAGCCCGAGGTGTAGATGATGTAGGCGAGATGGCGGGGGGTGAGCCCCAGCGCGCGCGGGTCGGGGTCGTCAGCGCCCTGGCCGGCCCATGGACGCGCGCCGCCCGAGAGGTCGACCGCCGTCAGGCTGGCGAGCGCCTCGGCGCCGAGGGCGGCGCGTCCGGCCGTATCGCAAAGCAGCAGCTTGGGGGCGGCATCGGCGAGCACCTGGTTGAGCCGTGGGCTCGGATAGGCCGGATCGAGCGGCACATAGGCGCCGCCCGCCTTCAGGATCGCCAGCAGCCCGACCACCATCGCCGGGCTGCGCTCGACGCAGATCGCCACCGGCTGGTCCGGCTTGACCCCAAGGGCGATCAGATGATGGGCCAGCCGGTTGGCCCGGGCATTGAGTTCGCCATAGCTCAGCGCCTCGCCCTCATGCACCAATGCCACCGCCTCGGGCGTCCGGCGCACCTGCTGCTCGAACAGCTCGTGGATGCAAAGATCCGACGGATAGTCCGCGTCCGTCCGGTTCAGCTCCTCCAAAAGGTAGGTCCGCTCCTCGGGCGACAGCAGCTCGATGCGGCCGACCGGCTGCCCGGCATCGGCAACCATCGCCCGCAGCAATGCCAGCAGATAACCACGCTGCCGCTCGATCGTCGCTTCGTCGAACAGCGCCGTGGCATAGTGCAGCGATCCGGCGATCTGATCGCCATCTTCGCCAAGGTCGAGCTCCAGATCGAACTTGACCTGATCGAGCCCCTCCCCCGCAGCCTCCACGCGCAGCCCCGGCAGATCCAATGACCCGACGGTGTTGTTCTGCCAGGCCAGCATCACCTGGAACAACGGCGTGTGATCGAGGGCCCGCGGCGGCTTGACGATCTCGACCACCTGCTCGAACGGCAGGTCCTGATGCTCCTGCGCGGCCAGCGCCGTGCGCCGCGTCCGCTCCAGAAGCTGCGCCACGCTCGGCGCGCCCGACAGGTCGACCCGCAGCGCCAGCGTGTTGACGAAGAAGCCGATCAGCTCTTCGATCTCGCGCCGGCCGCGATTGGCGCTCGGCACGCCGATCACGACGTCGTCCTGGCCCGACAGGCGCGACAGCACCGCCGCCCACGCCGCCAGCACCGTCATGAACACCGTCGTGCCATGCTGGCTGGCCAGCCGCTTGAGCCCGCGCGTCAGAGCCGCGTCGATGACAACCGGCACACCGGCCCCGGCGAACGACTGCTGGGCCGGCCGCGGCCGGTCCGTCGGCAGCGCAAGCCGGGCCGGAGCCCCGGACAGGGCGTTGCGCCAATACTGCGCCTGGGTCTGCAGCCGTTCCCCCGACAGCCACTGCCGTTGCCAGGCGGCATAATCCGGATACTGGATCGCCAGCGGTGGCAGCGGGTC
>NZ_JAMYSA010000254.1:0-1929 GCF_040321735.1 Mesorhizobium sp. M0293 | reverse complement strand
GCGTACGAGAGCCCGTGTACTTCGGTCCGACCGCGCGCCCGCACGTCATTGGCTCGTCGCCAGACAACATGCGATCCGTGAAATTGTGCTGCGTCTCAGACCATCCGCGCGACGGCCATGCACAGCACGGTGATAACCAGCAGACCGCCGGCGATGCGCTCGCCTCTTGTCATTTTCGCGCGCAACTGGGCTTCCGTCGCCGCATCGGTGCCGGCAAGCTGCCTGGTGGCAGAACCCACCAGCGCGCCCTGTACGCCGGCGGCAATTAGAGCCGTGGCGATTCCCAGCGCCAGCACCTTCTCCATCGGGCCGAAAAGGCCTTCATGGAAGAAATACCAAAGCAGTATGCCGGTGAAGAAAACCAGTCCGGCCGCACCCATTTGGGGCCGGAAGAACCGTTCCGCTCGGATCTCCGGATCGCGGCCGACCGCGATGGTGGTGCCGGCCCAGAACACGCCGGCCATGACATGAAGACCGAGGACGACGATATAGACATATTGCATGACCGCATTTCCTCTTTTTTGCCCGCCGTTCGCATATAATTAGATATCAAATGATTAGATGTCAATGTATAAGCCTGTCACTCAGTTCCCTCTACGGAGAACACCGCCTAGTGTCTGACGATGACGCCCTTTGACCGCCCGCCAGTCGGCATGAATCTTGGCCGCACCGCCAAGCTTGTCGCCCAAGCCTTCGATGCTGCTCTTGTCGAAGCGGGCGGTACGTTGCCGGTCTGGCTCACTCTGCTGTCTGTCAAGTCGAGCAAGCTTGCCAATCAGCGCGAGCTTGCCGGCATGATCGGCATCCAGGGGGCGACGCTGACCCACCATCTCAACGCGATGGAGGCGCAGGGCCTGCTGATGCGCCGCCGCGATACCGTCAACCGCCGGGTTCATCTGGTCGAACTGACCGCGGCCGGAGAGGCGATGTTCGAGACATTGCGCAAGGCCGCGTTGTCCTTTGACAAGCGGCTGCGGGTCGGACTGTCCGACGAGCGGCTGGCGGAGTTCGCGCAGGTGCTGGCGGCATTGCGGGCGAATGTCGAAAGCTAGAGCAGGATAAGACTCAGTCGTCGTAGCCCCGGATTGTCCCAAAGGTGTAATGGCGCAGCTTCAGCGCGGTGATCAAATTGGTCAGCTTCGTCTTGCCGTCGAAGCGGTCCTGGAACATCTCGTCATGCATCAACAGGATCAGCTTGCCGGGCTTGACGAAGCGGCCATATCCGAACAAGTGATCGATCTCGCTGACCAGATGGTCGACGCTCTGCACCGGCTCGCCGCTGTCCTTGTGTACCCACTCGTGATCCCAGCCGTAGAGATAGAAGCCTGAGGCGGCGACGAACTCGTAGTCGGGCTCCTCACGACCCTCCTGGGCCAGGCCGAGCGAGGTGTCGTTCTTCGACATCGAGGGCAGCCTGAACACGTCACGCCCCGGCAGCCGCGCGTGCACCACCGGCTTGAGCCCGAGTACCGCATTCGCCCGCATCATGTCGGCAACGACACCTTCGGTGTCGGCGTAAAAATGCTGGTAGCGGTTGTTGGCGTGGCTATAGCTGTGGTTGCCGAGCGTCACCAGCGCAAGCTGCCTGGCGCGTTGGACGAGCGCCCTGTTACCTGCGCTCGCCTGCGCATGCATGCCGACCATGAACATGGTTGCCGGAACCTGCTCGGCTTCCAGCACATCGAGGATGTTGCTTGTGCCGTTCAGCGGGCCATCGTCGAAGGTGAGATAGATGGTGCGGTCGGCCCCATGGGCGGGGACCACAAAAATCAACAGTGCCGCCAAGACAAGCCGAAAAAGTGTCATCACTCGCAATATCCGGGTGCGGGTATGGCAGGCCGCCATTGACCTGCCACTGAGAATTTCCTCCATCTGAGATTAGAGTCCGGGCCTTGATTGAAGGACGGACTGATGAAGAGAAAGCGGTTT
>NZ_JAMYSA010000253.1:0-2071 GCF_040321735.1 Mesorhizobium sp. M0293 | reverse complement strand
CGCCAGCTCTGACCACGATGGAGGCATCGGATAGGGTGCCGGAGACACTGATCCCCCTGGTCGCCAGCACGATTTCGGCGGGGCGATGGCTAATTGATGGATAAAGTCGTTCGACCGGCTGGCCGACCATCATCTCGATCAGGGTCGCGTCCGATGCCGCGGCGATGGCCACTGTGTCGATCTTGCGCCCTCCTCGCAAGACCGTGACACGGTCCGCGAGCCGACGGATCTCGGCCATGCGATGCGACACATAGATGATGCCGACGCCCCGCGCCTTGAGGCCCGCGATTGCGGCGAACAGTTTTTCCGCTTCACCGTCGGTAAGCGACGCGGTCGGTTCGTCGAGGATGAGTATCTTGGCATCCGAAAGCATGCCCTTGGCAATCTCGACCATCTGCTTTTGCGCCCGGGTCAGCGTTTCGATCTTGCTGTCCAGCTCGACGTGAAAGCCAACGTCGCGGAAGCGTTCTTCCGCGCGGGCACGCATCGCGCGCCGATTTAGGAAAAGCCTTCCCTTGATCTCGCGTCCAAGAAACAGGTTCTCCTCGACCGTGAGGTCGGGGACAAGACTGAATTCCTGGAACACAGCCGCCACCCCGGCATCGCGGGATTTCTGTGGGGTCAGCGCGGAAACGGTTTGGCCGTCGATACGGCAAGAGCCTTCGGTCCAGCCGTAGGTTCCCGCTATCAGATTGATGAGCGTCGACTTTCCGGCGCCGTTTTCGCCGAGAAGGGCATGGACCTCACCGCTCAGCAGCGTGAAATCGACGCCGTCAAGCGCCACCACCCCCCCGAAACGCTTCGTTATACCCGTAAGTTCAAGCATCGCTGACACCACCGAACTCGAAGCAAAACGGGCGGCAGGCCAAGGCCGAGGTCTACCGCCCATCGAAGATGCGACTATTGTACCGAAAATTCAGGCTTCCACCCATCGGGCGCGAAAATCTGCGTCGGGTCGATCTTGTCGACGTTGTCCTTGGTCACGATACCCGGCGCCACCAGCAGAACCTTCTCGTAGTCCTTCTTTTCCAAGGCGCGCACCGCGAGGTCGACGCTGATGCGGCCCATCATCACCGGATACTCGGCGGCAAAGCCAAGCACCTTGCCTTCCTTGACCAGCTTCAGCATCGTCTGGTTCTCGTAGGACGACATGATCACAACGTCGTCGCGGCCAGCGTCGGCGACGGCGCTGACGGCCGCTTCCGCCGCAGCAGCCCCGCCCCAGATGACATTGAGATCCGGATAGGTCTGCAGGGCGTCCTCGACGAGGCGCAGGCTTTGCGGAACGCCGGGCTCACCATAGAGCTCGGCCGCGAGCTTGATGTTGCCGGTTTTGGTGCTGTCGCGGAAGCCCGCCATATAGCTCTCCGCCCAACCCGATCCCTGCGGACCGGGCAGGCCGATCGCGGTCGTCTTTTTGTCGCCGAGATACTTCTTGAGGTACTCACCCTCCTGAAAACCCTTCTGGTAGGTATCGGGAGTGATGCGCGCGGTGATCGGAGTTTCCAGGATGGGATTGGCGACGGCGATCTGGACAAGACCCTTGGCGTCGCCCTCCTTCAGCTTGGCCGCAAGACCGGCTTCCGAGATGGCGGCGACGAGGATACCCTGGGCCCCGGATGCGACGCAATCGTCATACTGCGACAGCTGCTTGGGCAGCGCGTCATAGCCGCCGGCCTGCAGCACCGTCACCTTGACACCCAGGCGCTTTGCTTCTTCGACGATGCCGTAGTCGACCGAGACCCAGTAGCTGTCCTTGAGGTGCGGAAACAAAACGCACAGGTTCCAGGGCTTCTCGGCCTTTTCCAGCGGCACATAGTCGAGTGCCTCGACTTTTTTCAGATCGCCGCCCTTGGCCGCGTTGATCTTGAAGGGCCACCAATCCTTGGCTTGGGCGGCGTTGGGCAGGACGGCCACGCCGGTGACGAAAGCCGCCGCGAGCATGGATTGGAAAGCGCGAGTCTTGGTCATGTGATTCCCCATTTGTTTCGTGTGTTCCCGGGTGGGGGGGCCGCACAATTTCCCGCGCCCCCCGCGGGCGTGGGGGCGGCGATACAAGCCCCGGAGGGGG
>NZ_JAMYSA010000252.1:0-2118 GCF_040321735.1 Mesorhizobium sp. M0293 | reverse complement strand
CGACAATACCGCGCGGAGGCGCAACGAAGCGGTCCGTCCGCATCAAACCCGCCGCTTCGCGGCGGCGGTCGCGCCATCGCCGACACCAGCCGAAAATCGAAATCCCCATAACCATCGCCTGTGGCCCACGGGTTCCTTCCTCGGGGACTTTCGTACGCCTGCCGGCGCCCGAAACTCTTCACGCAGTCAGACCGACGGCTTTCGACGCCCGTGCGCCGAAAGCTGACGTTGAGGTCATAGGCCGCGACGTGATGGCGCTTCCGCTATCAGATCATGTTCGACATACCGAGCGCGGTAAGCAGGTTGTTTTGAATAGGAGCGATGGCCTGATTCAGTCCCTCCACCCCGAAGTCCAGGCCCTCTGGCATGACGACGGTGCGCAATGGGCGCCGTTCCGTAGCCTCGACTAGCCGTGCGATGGCGTCAGCCACCAACTGAGGGCGGGGTGGATTCGCGGGATCAAGTCCCTGATCGGAGTTGTTTTTGATTTGGCCTGGGACCAACGCAACTGCGCCATATGTCGCCAAGACCTGCTCGTCCGAGGGCGCTGGGCTAGATGGAAGCAGATTGCTCGGAAATGGCCCGGGTTCCACGATCACCGAGTCTACGCCGAAGCTGGACAGTTCATATCGATATGCCTCGGCAAGCGCTTCAAGCGCGAACTTGCTCGCGGAATAGACACCAAAGAACGGAAAGATGACGCGCCCCATCAACGAGGTGACATGGATCAGCACGCCGCTACCCGCAGCACGCATATGGGGTAGGACGGCGCGGTCGGCCCTTACGGCTCCAAAAAAGTTCACCGCAAATTGCTGCTCGATGTCTGCCACCGTGTAGGCTTCGGTCACGCCGACGAACATCGTGCCTGCGTTGTTGATTAGCGCATCAATCCTGCCGTGTTGCTCGACGACCCGATCGATCGCAGCGTTGACCGACGCTTCGTCCGTCACATCCATCTCAATGACCTGCAGCTCATGCCCTTCGGCTTTTGCAGCGTTGATTAGCTCACCGCCTATCTGGCTGTTTTTGCCTTCGATGTCGCGCATGGTCGCGACCACCACGTGCCCGCGCCTGGCGAACTCCAAGGCGGTGAGCTTTCCAAAACCGCTGCTCGCGCCGGTAACAACTACAACCTTACTGCTCATTTCTCGATCCTTTCGTTGTCCCTCCGATGGGACGAAAATGGGTATATACAGACCTGTCTGTTCTTGCAAACGGAAAATAGACAGACTATTCTGTTTCTGCAGCGAACGCGCAATGGCAGGCTGAAATGAAAACTTTGGATGTAAGTGAGTACGTCGACCTGGAACCGCTGCCGCTGGACGCCTTGGCTCCGCGAGAGCGAATTCTGAAAACGGCGTCCGAACTATTTTACCGGAACAGCATCCATACGGTGGGAATAGATCGCATCATCGCCGAGAGCGGTGTCGCAAAGATGACGTTCTATAAGCACTTCCCCTCGAAGGCCAATCTTGCAGCTACCTATCTGCGCCATAAAAGCGCGCTGTGGTTCGACATGCTGGCGACTGCGACCGAACAGGCCGGACCGGTGCCGCTGAATCGCGTGCTGGCCATATTCGACGCACTGAACGAGTCCTTCCAGGCGCCTACTTTTCGCGGCTGTCCTTTCGTTCGAGGGCTGGCCGAGTTCGGACCGGATGCGGAAACCCCAGAGGTGCAGGCAACGCTCGCAGCATATTTCCATGACTTACATGAGTTTGTCGTGTCGCTCGTCCAGCCCTTGAAGTTAAAAAATCAAGAGAGCGTGGTCGTTCAGATCCTAGCGCTCATCCAGGGCTCGCTCGTGAACGCACAAGCCATGAGGGGGGGCGTTGAACCTCTTGCAACGCGCGATGCGGCCAAGATGCTGCTCGAGGCTGCGGTTGAGCGCGGCTGATCGAAGGATTAGTGCGGCGGTCAATGACGCCATGGGCCACGGCTTCGTGAAGGCTTCAACCCTTTCAGAAATTTTCAGGGCAGTGGAGAGCGAGGGTCCATGGCGATGGCCCTAGTGAAAGAGGCGCCCCAGTAAGTTGGCGAGATTGCGGCGCGGCCCCGCGCGTGGAGCGGGGGCCGCAACAAAAACCAAATATGAAAGAGAGGGGGCCCCCGCCGAGG
>NZ_JAMYSA010000251.1:0-2169 GCF_040321735.1 Mesorhizobium sp. M0293 | reverse complement strand
GGATGGACGTCTCTGACGCCAAGCGGCTGAAGGCTCTGGAAGACGAGAACGCCAGGCTGAAGAAGCTGCTCGCCGACCAGATGCTCGAAGCCTCGGCATTGCGCGAGCTTCTGTCAAAAAAATGGTAGGGCCCGCCGCCAAGCGCGAAGCCGTCGCGCATCTGCAGGCCGTCATGGGCCTATCGGAGCGTCGGGCCTGTTCCTTCGTTGGCGCCGATCGCAAGATGATCCGCTACCAGTCTCGCCGACCGCCAGAGACGGAGCTACGTGGTCGGCTGCGTGACCTCGCGAACGAGCGCCGACGCTTCGGCTACCGGCGGCTGTTCATCCTGCTCAGGCGCGAGGGCGAGGCATCTGGGATCAACCGTATCTACCGTCTCTATCGCGAGGAAGGTCTGACGGTGCGCAAGCGCCGGGCAAGACGGCGAGCAGTCGGCACGCGGGCGCCGATCCTGGTCGAGGCAAAGCCGAATGCTCGCTGGTCGCTGGATTTCGTGCATGACCAGTTCGCCTGCGGCCGGCGCTTCCGTGTGCTCAACATCGTCGACGACGTGACACGCGAATGTCTGGCCGCGATTCCGGACACCTCGATCTCCGGCCGTCGGGTTGCTCGCGAGCTGACGGAACTGATCGCCCACCGCGGCAAGCCAAGCATGATCGTCTCCGACCACGGCACGGAGTTCACGTCGAACGCCATCCTTGCATGGTCGAAGGATCACGGGATCGAATGGCACTACATCGCGCCGGGCAAGCCGATGCAGAACGGTTATGTCGAATCCTTCAACGGTCGCATGCGCGACGAGCTCTTGAACGAGAGCCTGTTCTTCGGCCTCGACCACGCCCGCAGTGCCATCGCCGAATGGCGGGACGACTTCAACACCGCGAGGCCTCATTCCTCGCTCGGCTACCAGACCCCGGCGGCATACGCCGAGGACATCACCGCAACCGGCTCCGACGCTGTGCTGATGGAAGCCTCTGCGCCTCCGCCGGTTGCTCAACCCGCGCCAAGAAGCGTAACAGAAACGGCCAGGCTCTAATCGCCGCTGGATGAATGTTCAGTGGCAGGTCACTGTCCGAGAAGCACCTCGCCGCCTTGCAGTCCGCGACCTGGCCGCGCTCCAGAGAAGTGACGGAGCCTGGGCACATGAAACGCGGACTCCCAGAGATAGACATTCAGATCCCTCGAGCTCTTGATCCCGTGCCATGCCCGCTCGATGTGCCCAAGCTGCATCGACAGATGGAACCAGTGGAGAATGTGGGTGATGGGCTCCCTTGTGGCGCTCAGGACGATTCCTTGTGGTCCAACGTCACCGTCGCTGAAAATGGTGACGTCGCTCAATGTCGTGTGCCGGTCACGATGTCGCACTGCACTTAAATGTGAGATTGCGGCCAGCTGAGACCGGTAATTTCTCTGGGGTCGAATACAGGTTGTTAGGCCCGCGTAGTCCATGAGCGCCGCTTTGTTCGGAGGGAAAGCGATGGCGGTGGAATGGACGATCACGATCGAGGGCAGGAACGAGTTCGGAGACGTTTGCCGGAAGGCGGTCCGCATCGACAAGAGCTGGGAACGTCTGTTTGACGGCGACCTCGGCCTGTCGATCGAGGACAGCAAGACCATCATGGCGGCGCTGCAGAGCGCGGTCGTGAACCATGAGGCGGAGACGTATTCCCTCTTTCGTCGGGTCTGCCCGGATTGCCACAGGTTTCGGCCGGTCAAGGACTACACGACGCGACGGATCCGGACTGTCTTTGGCATCGTGGAGGTGCGCAATCCTCGTTGGATGCTGTGTCGGGATTGTTACCCAGGCATGGTCGATGCCTTTGCGCCGCTGCGGGAGATCTGCCCGGATCGAGCGACATCCGAGCTGATGGAACTGACGGCGCGGCTGGGGAGCATGATGCCGTACCGGCAGGCTGCGAGAGTGCTTGCCGAATTCCTGCCCGTTGAGCCGACCGAGACGCATGCCACCGTGCGCAAGCGAACCATCAGGATTGGCGAACGGCTCGACGATCAGGTTGCTGAGGAAGAATTGTGTGTTTCGGCGTGGAATAAGGACCCCGTTTCAGGGGTGATCGGCGTCCAAAAAGGGGTCTGACGCACTCTTGATGAAGTTCGGGATCATACGGCACCGATCAGCCTGGCTTGCAGGAGGTCGAGCTTTCCGCGTCC
>NZ_JAMYSA010000250.1:0-2217 GCF_040321735.1 Mesorhizobium sp. M0293 | reverse complement strand
ACTGATGGCCGATGCCGGGTTGGTCGTCATCGTGTCGTTCATTTCGCCGTTCAGCGCCGAACGGCGCATGGCGCGCGAATTGATGGCCGACGGCGAGTTCATCGAGGTGTTTGTCGACACGCCGTTCGAGGAATGCGCCAGGCGTGATCCCAAGGGCCTCTATGCGCGCGCACTGAATGGCGAGATCAAGAATTTCACCGGCGTCGATTCCCCTTATGAAGCGCCGGAAAACCCGGAGATCCATCTCAAGACACTCGGCAAATCGGCCGAGGAGATGGTCGACGCCCTGGAACACTGGCTGAATGAGCGCGACATTGCCGAAGACCAATACGACAGCGGCGGCGGCATCTGACGACAGGCCGATGCTCGAAATCTTGGAGCGGCTGGCACTGGCGGCCGGGCGCGAGGTGATGCGCGTGTTCCACGCCGGCTGATCCCGTGACAGCCAAAGGGTCAAACTTAGCGACCGCTATGCGTTCGTCGCGCCAAATCCATCTTCGACGCTATGTACCGGTGCTGCAGTCAGGTGGTTCTCAGTATGCGGGTAACCGGCGCCGTGCTTGCGGCTTTCGGCTGGTCGCCGACGGCAAAGACGGCGCTCGCCTCGCTGACGATGGAAACGTGGTCCCGCGCTGCCTTGCCGGCGGCGGCGCCGTCACCGCGCATGATCGCGGTGACGATGGCATCGTGCTCCTGCCAGGATTTGGCGAGCCGGCCTGGCAGCATGAACTGGGCTCGGCGGAACGGCGCCAGCCGACTGCGCGTCATCACGGTCATTTCGTAGATATGTGCGTTGTGGGCGCCGCGATAAAGCCTGCTGTGGAACTCCGTGTTGAAGTACTCGTAGTCCTCCTCGGCGCCCAGACGCACCATCCGCGCCGAGGCCTGGTGCTCGACCTCGAGCGCGCGGCGCTCGCTGCTGGTCATGCGCTCGGCCGAGAAGCGCGCGCAGATCGCTTCCAGCTCGGCCATGCTCTCGAACATCGAGGCGAGATGCTCCTGCGTCACCACGGCGACGATGGCGCCGCGGTTTGGCCGCCTTTCGACCAGACCCATGGCGCTCAGCTGGCCGAGCGCCTCTCGCACCGGGGTGCGTGATACGTCGAAGCGCGCTGCGAGGGAGGTCTCGTCTAGCTTTTCGCCGGGGCGCAAGAAGCCGGTGACGATCCGGTCACCGATCGCCCTCACCATCTGATCCACAGTCGTGCCCGACCTGGTCAAGCTGCGCTTCCCCGACAAGTTTCCTCCGTTTGGTCTTCTCGTTGGGCAGCTCAGCGGCCCGTCGAATCGATATCCCCTGCTTATGCCTCTATTTTAATCTGCCTGTCAAACTGGCTACTTTCAAGGCAAAAAGTGCATGCAATTGCCTTTGACGTGAGCAGGTATGTTTCATGTATATGCTGAATTTATTAGATAAATTTCGTATTCAGAATTGGCACGGCGATTGCATGCACTTTCTCGAAGGCATGTTAACCGACCCGGAAAAGGGTCTTACAGGGGAGCATTCACTATGACCGCGAAATTCACGCTTAGGCGAGACGGCCGCGCCAAGGGCCGAGGCTAAGTCGTGATAAGCGGCGCCCTCATATTTGCGCGAGGGATAGACGCCGAAGACCTGAGCGAAATCCTCGATGTGAATCCTCTCGCCCTCAGCGCCGCGATCGAAGCGTTTGACGAGAAGGACCTTGCCCTCTGACAGCGTGTTGAATTCTTCGGGAATATCCGCGAAATCGGACTTCTCGACAAGTTCGCGTTCAGGCACCTCCATGCCGATCGCTGCGGCCAGCGCGAGGTTGGCGAATTCATTTTCGGAAATGCCTGGAAACGCCGTCGAAGGGAATTTGGCGATGTATCGGCCTTGCTCGTCGTCCATCGGCAAGGTCAGGCCGCCGCCTTTTCCAGTGTTCTTTATGACCGACAGCTTCATCTGCACGCCGGCAAGTGAGAACCGAGCCTTGGGCTTATCTTTTGACGCATCCTGCGGGACCGCTATCGCGCCATCACTAGGCAATGCCTGCACGCCCCCTGGCAGATCGGTGCCGAGTGCTGCAAGCAGATCGAAATCATTGCCTGAAAGACTGGAGCCATGAGGTAGAGATCGAGAACCGGTCGTCGCGCTCGCGTTGAGCGTCGTTCGGCGGAAGCAGAGCATGGCGGGCTTCTTCAACAAGGAGCCTGACCATGCACCATCCTATTCTCGATGCCCGGATCAGCCCG
>NZ_JAMYSA010000249.1:0-2275 GCF_040321735.1 Mesorhizobium sp. M0293 | reverse complement strand
GCCAGATCGCAACAAGGATGATGGCGGGCACGCTTGCCATTCCTGGCCGCAGGGCTCTGCTGGAGAGCCGCATTCCAGTCGGTCGGTTGGGAACTCCCGAAGACGTCGCGGAGGCCGTGGCCTGGCTGTTGTCGCCGGCTGCGTCCTTCGTCAACGGCATCGTCATGCCGGTCGACGGCGGCGAGAGCGCGGGGTTGAAAACGCTCGCCTTGCCTGAAATCAGCAACGGCTTATGAAAGCCAGTTGACTTATAACTTATAAGTAGTACGGTGGCTTTGTGAATGAGCGACAGCGCGGACGAACCCTAAGGCGCATTCGCCGAAACGGTGACATCCACGCATCGGCAGGTATCTCTGCTCCCCAGGCAGACCGGGGAGCCGGCGATTTTGCCGGCCCCCCACCCGGGAACACACGAAACAAATGGGGAATCACATGACCAAGAATCGCGCTTTCCAATCCATGCTCGCGGCGGCTTTCGTCACCAGCGTGGCCGTCCTGCCCAACGCCGCCCATGCCAAGGATTGGTGGCCCTTCAAGATCAACGCGGCCAAGGGCGGCGATCTGAAAAAAGTCGAGGCACTTGACTATGTGCCGCTGGAAAAGGCCGAGAAGCCCTGGAACCTGTGCGTTCTGTTTCCGCACCTCAAGGACAGCTACTGGGTCTCGGTCGACTACGGTATCGTTGAGGAAGCAAAGCGCCTGGGTGTCAAGGTGACGGTGCTGCAGGCCGGCGGCTATGACGCGCTGCCCAAGCAGCTGTCGCAATATGACGATTGCGTCGCATCCGGCGCCCAGGGCATCCTCGTCGCCGCCATCTCGGAAGCCGGTCTTGCGGCCAAGCTGAAGGAGGGCGACGCCAAGGGTCTTGTCCAGATCGCCGTCGCCAACCCAATTCTCGAGACCCCGATCACCGCGCGGATCACTCCCGATACCTACCAGAAGGGCTTTCAGGAGGGGGAGTACCTCAAGAAGTACCTCGGCGACAAAAAGACGACCGCGATCGGCCTGCCGGGTCCGCAGGGATCGGGCTGGGCGGAGAGCTATATGGCGGGCTTCCGCGACAGCACCAAAACCGGCAACATCAAGCTCGCGGCCGAGCTCTATGGTGAGCCCGGCGTTCCGCAAAGCCTGCGCATCGTCGAGGACGCGTTGCAGACCTATCCCGATCTCAACGTGATCTGGGGCGGGGCGGCGGCGGCCGAAGCGGCCGTCAGTGCCGTCGCCGACGCCGGCCGAGACGATGTCGTCATCATGTCGTCCTACGAGAACCAGACGATGCTGAAGCTGGTCAAGGAAGGCAAGGTGCTTGGCTTTGCCGCCGAGTATCCGGTCATGATGGGCCGCATCAGCGTCGACCTCGCGGTGCGAGCGTTGGAAAAGAAGGACTACGAGAAGGTTCTGCTGGTCGCGCCGGGTATCGTGACCAAGGACAACGTCGACAAAATCGACCCGACGCAGATTTTCGCGCCCGATGGGTGGAAGCCTGAATTTTCGGTACAATAGTCCCATCTTCGATGGGCGGCAGACCTCGGCCTTGGCCTGCCGCCCTTTCTGCTTCGATCTCGGTGGTGTCAAAAGATGCTTGAACTTACGGGTATTACGAAGCGTTTCGGGGGTGTGGTGGCGCTTGACGGCGTCGACTTCACGCTGCTGAGCGGTGAGCTCCATGCCCTTCTCGGTGAAAACGGCGCCGGCAAGTCGACGCTCATCAATCTGATAGCGGGAACCTACGCCTGGACCGAAGGCTCGTGCCGTATTGACGGCCAAACCGTTTCCGCGCTGACCCCTCAGAAATCCCGCGGTGCCGGCGTCGCGGCTGTGTTCCAGGAATTCAGTCTCGTCCCCGACCTCACGGTCGAGGAGAACCTGTTTCTTGGACGCGAGATCAAAGGACGGCTTTTCCTGAACCGGCGCGCGATGCGTGCCCGCGCGGAAGAACGCTTCCGCGACATTGGCTTTCACGTCGAGCTGGATAGCAAGATCGAAACGCTGACCCGAGCGCAAAAGCAGATGGTCGAGATTGCCAAAGGCATGCTTTCGGATGCCAAAATCCTCATCCTGGACGAACCGACCGCGTCGCTTACCGACGGTGAAGCGGAAAAACTGTTCGCCGCCATCGCGGGCCTCAAGGCTCGGGGCGTCGGGATCATCTATGTGTCGCACCGCATGGCCGAGATCCGTCGGCTCGCTGACCGTGTCACGGTCTTGCGAGGAGGGCGCAAGATCGACACAGTGGCCATCGCCGCGGCATCGGACGCGACCCTGATCGAGATGA
>NZ_JAMYSA010000248.1:0-2340 GCF_040321735.1 Mesorhizobium sp. M0293 | reverse complement strand
TGGCCGCCGTTTGGCCACGCCCGCTGCCCCTTAACCAACCACCAATCCCCGCAGTCAGAGGGGGGGGCACATCCCGACACCTAAACACGCGCGCGGAAATCCCGCGCCGCTTTTTTGTCCAGCTATTTGCCGGGCTTGGCTCAGCCGCGCTTGGCGTCGACCGAATAGGAGCCGGCGCCCGAGGAAGCCAGTACGAGGAAACCGCCGGCAATCGCCAGATTCTTCAGGAAGTTGATCATCTGCATCTGGTCGGCCCAGCCGGTGTGGGCGACCAACGCGGTGGCAACGGTGAAGATCGCGAGCACCCAGGCGACAATCCGGGTCTGGAAGCCGACGAGGATGGCGACACCACCGAGAAGCTCGATCAAGCCGACGATGATGGCCGTCACGGTCGGCAAGGGCAGGCCGAGGCTGCCGAAATAGCCGGCTGTGCCGGCGATGGCGGTGAGCTTGCCGAAACCTGAAAGCAGGAAGATGACCGCGAGCAGGACGCGACCGAGGAGGATGGTGGTCGAGGCATTGGATGCGCTGGAACCGGCGACTGAAGTGTTGGTGGACATGGTGACTCTCTCCGGGAAGGGGTTGATACCGGTGAGATAGAGCACGCGGACTGTTCACCAAAGCCGCCAGACTGGCGACACATTGTTCACAGCACTTACATTTCCGTGATCGGACGACCTGCGCAAAATTCGCGTCGGGCCCGGTTGCGACAGGAGTAAATTCTCCCCTCGCGAAATGTCCTACCCCGGATGCGTCATGTCCTCCGGACGCACCAGCCGGTCATAGTCCGCTTCGCTGACCAGCCCGGTGGCGAGGGCTTCCTCGCGCAGCGTGGTGCCTTTCTTGTGCGCGGTCTTGGCGATCTTGGCGGCATTGTCGTAGCCGATGGTCGGCGCCAGCGCCGTCACCAGCATCAGCGAGCGGTCGAGTGCCGCCTTGATGTTGTCTTCCCGCGCTTCGATGCCGACGACGCAATTGTCGGTGAAGGAGACCGAGGCGTCGGAGAGCAGCTGCACCGACTGGAGGAAGTTGTAGGCCATCAGCGGGTTGTAGACGTTGAGCTCGAAATGGCCCTGGCTGCCGGCGAAGGTCAGCGCCGCATTGTTGCCGAACACCTGTACGCAGACCTGCGTCAGCGCCTCGCACTGGGTCGGATTGACCTTGCCCGGCATGATCGACGAGCCCGGTTCGTTTTCCGGCAGCGACAGTTCGCCGAGGCCCGAACGCGGGCCGGAACCGAGGAAGCGGATGTCGTTGGCGATCTTGAACAGCGCCGCGGCCGCCGCGTTGATGGCGCCGTGCGAAAACACCATGGAATCATGCGCCGCCAGCGCCTCGAACTTGTTCGGCGCGGTGACGAAGGCGATGCCGGTAATAGTGGCGATGCGATCCGCCACCCGTTCGGCAAAGCCGACCGGCGCGTTGAGGCCGGTGCCGACGGCGGTGCCGCCCTGCGCCAGTTCCTGCAGGCCGGGTAGTGTCAGCTCGATGCGCTTGATCGACGAGGCGACCTGCGCGGCATAGCCCGAAAATTCCTGGCCAAGCGTGAGGGGGGTGGCATCCTGCGTGTGCGTGCGGCCGATCTTGATGATGTGCGCGAAGGCCTTGGTCTTGGCCTCAAGTGCCTTGTGCAGATGTTTCAGCGCCGGCAGCAGATCGTGCACGATGCGCTCGGCGCAAGCGATGTGCATGGCTGTCGGATAGGTGTCGTTCGACGATTGGCTCATATTGACGTGGTCGTTGGGATGCACCGGCTTCTTCGAACCCATGACGCCGCCCAGCATCTCGATCGCCCGGTTGGAGATCACCTCATTGGCGTTCATGTTGGATTGGGTCCCCGAGCCGGTCTGCCAGACCACCAGCGGGAAATGCTCATTGAGTTTGCCGTCGATGACCTCTTGCGCCGCCTCGACTATGGTCTTGCCGATCGCAGGATCAAGCCGCTGAAGCTCCATATTGGCTTCGGCCGCCGCCCGCTTGACGATGCCCAGCGCGCGCACGATCGAAGCCGGCTGCTTTTCCCAGCCGATCTTGAAATTGCCTAGAGAACGCTGCGCCTGCGCGCCCCAATAGCGATCGGCGGCGACTTCGATCGGGCCGAATGTGTCGGTTTCGGTTCTGGTCTTTGCAGCGGTCACGGGTCTCTCCTTGTCGAAGTCGGCAACGGCGTATCGCGTTGCACAAACGGCTTCAAGCGGAGATTACGGGCGGTAAGGATGCAAATCGGTTGATATGCTGGTGATCTCCCCCCTTGCGGGCAGGGGAATCGCATATGAGTAAGAGTAAGTCTTGCGTTGAGTGGAAAGGTTGATTCTTTAGGTGCCTTCTCTTTGAAGAGGA
>NZ_JAMYSA010000247.1:0-2388 GCF_040321735.1 Mesorhizobium sp. M0293 | reverse complement strand
AGAACGAACCCGCTGCGCGGGATGGGCGCCCGCGGTTGAGGTAGAGATCAAGAACCGGTCGTTGCGCCTGCGTTGAGCGGGGTTCGGCAGAGGCAGAGCATGGCGGGCTTCTTCAACAAGGAGCCTGACCATGCCCTATCCTGTTCTTGATGCACCTATCAGTCCACTTCGTCAGCGGCTGATCGACGACATGAACATGCGGCGTTTCTCACAGGAGACGCAGCGCAACTATCTCCGCGACATCGGACGCCTGGCGACGTTCCTCGAGCGTTCACCAGACACAGCGACCACTGACGACCTGCGCCGGTTCCAGATCGAGCAGCAGGACGACGGTGTTCCCGTGCCGACGATGAACAGCATCGTGTCGGCGCTGCGCTTCTTCTTCACGCATACGGTCGATCGTCCCGATCTGGCGCGCAAGCTCGTTCGTCTGGCGCACCCGCGCAAGCTACCGGTGGTGCTGAGCCGCGACGAGGTCGCCCGGCTGCTCAACGCCACCACCTGCCTCAAGCACCAGGCCGCGCTGTCGGTCGCTTATGGCGCGGGCCTGCGCGTGGCGGAGGTGTCGACGCTGAAGGTTGCTGACATCGACAGCGAGCGCATGCTGTTGCGCGTCGAGCACGGCAAGGGCGGGCGATACCGCAACGCCATGCTGTCGCAAGACCTGCTCTTGTTGCTGCGCCAGTGGTGGAAGGTCGGACGCCAGCAGGGCGTGATGCATCGCGACGGCTGGCTGTTTCCTGGGCAGCATGCGATGAAGCCCATCAGCACCCGCCAGCTCTATCGCGTGCACACGCTGCGCCACAGCTTCGCCACCCACCTGCTGGAGGACGGCACCGACATCCGGATCATCCAGGTCCTGCTCGGGCACGCCAAGCTGAACAGCACCGCCTTCTACACCAAGGTTGCAACCCGCACGGTGCGCACCGTCACGAGCCCGCTCGACAAGCTTGGCCTGTTCAAGCCGGAAGAGATCTCACCCGACGGCTGAGCGTGCGCGCCTCGGTCGAGGTCGCCGACATCTTCCGTGCTGCCGGGCCCGCCTACCGGGCCGCCCATACCGGGCACCTGAGCCTCGCCCAGCTCAAGGTCATGTCGGCGATCGAGCACTGCCGCACCGCGGCCCTTGGCGGTCACGTCGAGGCCTGCGAGGACTGCGGCCAGTGGCGCATCGCCTACAACTCCTGCCGCAACCGGCACTGTCCGAAGTGCCAGGGTGCCACGGCGCGGACATGGCTTGCCGAGCGCGAGGCCGACCTGCTGCCGGTCGGCTACTTCCACGTTGTCTTCACGCTCCCGGCCGAGGTCGCCGACATCGCCTTCCACAACAAGGCGGCGGTCTATGACCTGCTGTTCCGTGCGGCATCGGAGACGATGCTGACCATCGCGGCCGATCCGAAGCATCTCGGCGCGCGCATCGGCATCACCGCAGTGCTCCATACCTGGGGCTCGGCGATGACACACCATCCGCACGTGCACATGATCGTGCCGGGTGGTGGCATCGCGCCGGACGGAAGCCGGTGGATGTCGTCGCGTCCGGCCTTCCTGCTGCCGGTGCGCGTGCTCGGCAAGCTGTTCCGCCGCCTGTTCCTCTCCCGGTTGGTCGCGCTGCACGACGCTGGCCGGCTCGCCTTCTTCGGCGCAATTGCTCATCTCGCGGAACGGCGGGCATTCCTGCGCCACCTGTCACTGGTCCGGAAGAAGCGCTGGGTGGTCTACGCGAAGGCGCCGTTCGCCGGGCCGGAGGCGGTGCTCGCCTATCTGTCGCGCTACACGCACCGGGTCGCCATCTCGAACCGCCGCCTCATCCGTTTCGACGAGGACGGCGTCACCTTCCGCTACAAGAACTACCGTCGCGAAGGCGCCGACCGGCAGCAGGTCATGACGCTCGCCACAGACGAGTTCATTCGCCGTCTCCTGCTCCATGTCCTGCCGCGCGGCTTCCATCGCATCCGCCACTACGGCCTGCTTGCCGGCTGCTCCCGCAAGGACTGCCTCGCACTCGCCCGCCAACTGCTCGCGGCCGCGCCTCCCGCCACGAACGATCCATCGGCGGAACCAGACAACTTCCGTCCGCCATGCCCATGCTGCGGCGGCCGCATGATCGTCATCGAGGTGTTCGAACGGTGGAGGCAGCCGCGCGGACCGCCGCACAAGGCGGCGACAGACCGGGAGAACTGTCCATGACCCCGCATGGTATGATCCAGCCTTCAGCCGCAGGCACCCAGCCTCCGGCAACGGACCCACCCGTCTCTATGATGATCATCGACGCCGAAACGGTCGCGTCCGGCCGCCCACCGTTCCGACAATACCGCGCGGAGGCGCAACGAAGCGGTCCGTCCGCATCAAACCCGCCGCTTCGCGGCGGCGGTCGCGCCATCGCCGACA
>NZ_JAMYSA010000246.1:0-2438 GCF_040321735.1 Mesorhizobium sp. M0293 | reverse complement strand
AAGACCAGATTCAGATATCCATTCGGCAAGCCGGCTTCCTGAAGGGCCCGTGCGAGTTCAATTGCTGCCGAAGGCGTTTCCTCTGCCGCCTTCAAGATAACGGGACAGCCGGCAGCTATTGCCATCGCTAATTTCCGTCCCGGCAGCACCAGAGGAAAATTCCAGGCGGTAAAGGCTGCAACGACACCGATCGGCACTGGTTTCGACGAACGCCTGATTGCTTGTCGGTTATCCCCAAGATCGGCATCGCACAATTCCAGCGCCAGCTGCGCATAATATCGAAACAGCTCGACGACGCGGCCGACCTCGGCCCGGGCCTGGCCCAGCGGCTTGCCCTGTTCCAGCACTATACGCAGTGAAATCGAGGCTTCCCTTTTCGCAAGGATATCGGCCGCTCGTTCCAATACTTGCTTCCGGTTCTCAGGCAAGAATCGGCGCGAGGACCCAAACGCGCGCTCCGCCGAATGCAGCGCCTTTTCCAGCAATTGGGGAGTGGCCGAAGGCAGAAGACCTAACACTGTCTCGTCAGCTGGGTTTATCACTTCCCTGGGCGCAGCAGAGCTGGACTCGATAACTTCACCATCGATGAACATTCCGAACGTGGGGTAGCCTGAATTTGCTCCGGCAATTGTCGAGTTATGCAGACCTGTCACCTTGGTGCTATGCATTGGTTTGTACCATTTGCCAAGTTTCGGCTAGGGCCGCATCAAACCGTCGGAACATCTCGTCTATTTCGGGTTCTGAGATGATCAGCGGAGGGCAAAAAGCGATAATGTCCCCGATATTCCTGATAATCAGTCCGTGGTTCTGGCACTGCTGGCTACAGAAAGGGCCTACTTTCAGTGCCTTGTCGAATTGTGCCTTCATGGCGGGGTCAGGAGAGAATTCAATCCCGCCGAGCAGACCAACCCGTCGTACATCCCCGACCATGGGATGGCTGGCGAAAGAATCGATGCGCTGCGCAAAATGATTTGCGACAGACTGGACGTGCTGGAAAATCGAGCGTTCTTCATAAATTTCGAGGGTCCGGAGCGCCACTGCCGCTGACACCGGATGACCCGAATAGGTAAAGCCGTGGGCGAAGACGCCATATTTCTCGCTGCCGCTTATGAGCGGTTCCCAGATAGTCGGCGCCACAATTGCGGCCGAGATCGGCAGATAGGCGGAGGAAAGGGCCTTGGCAACTGTGATAACATCTGGCTGCAGATGGTAGGTGTCGCAGGCAAATGCGCGCCCGGTACGCCCGAAGCCGCAAATAACCTCGTCCGCCACGAACAGGATCTGATTTTCCTTCAGAATTGTCTGAACTCTATCGAAGTAGCCGGCTGGCGGCGGCACCACGCCGCCGCCAGCTATTACCGGATCGGCGTAGAATGCGGCGATTGTGCCCGCGCCCTCGCGCTCGATCAACTTTTTAAGATCGTCCGCGCAGCGCTCGGAAAACTGCTCTTCGCTTTCGCTCGGAAGACCCTCGCGATAGTAATCTGGGCACATGCATTTTAGAAACCGATCGAGCGGCAGGTCGAAACCATCGTGACACGGTTCCAAACCGGTCATGGAAGCTGTCGCAAGCGTGACGCCGTGATAGCTGCGCAGACGGGTGATGATCTTCTTCTTCTCGGGACGGCCCAGAATATTGTTGGTGTACCAGATCAGCTTGATGACCGTGTCGTTGATTTCAGACCCGGAATTGGCAAAAAAGACGCGCCCGTCAGGTACGGGAACCATATCCTTTAGCCGATCGGCGAGTTCGATCATTGGTCGGTTCGCCATGCCGTTGAAGCTATGATAGGTCGGCAACTTATCGAACTGCTTGGCAGCCGCGGCCGCAAGTTCGGGTTCGCTGAAGCCAAGGGAAGTGCTCCATAGCCCAGCCAACCCTTCAATATAGCTCTTGCCATTCTCGTCGATGACATGGATGCCGTCCCCACGCTCAATTACCAATGGGCCAGTGCGCTGTTGGTTGGCAAGATTTGAGTATGGATGGATCAGCGCATGCTTATCCAGATCCGTAAGTGACCTGTTCTTGTCGTGCATTTTTCCTCCACAATTCCCGGCCGAGCCCGCATAACCAACTGCGGACGGGAGCAAAATCTTGTGTCACAGTGTTGATTTGTAGCCGTAGTCTTGAAGTGCGCGGTCGACGGTAATAAAACCGTCTGTGATATCGTCTTTGACTGCGTTTCTATCGCGTTGCAAAGCATCACCGTATCCGCCGCCCCCGCCAGACTGGCAAATAATCAAATCGCCAGACTTCAGCGTGATGCCATTAGCTTTCAGGCAATTGATTTCTCCTGCTTCGGAGGATTTTACGATTACCGATGGCGGACGTCCATGCTTGCCGCCGAGGAGGCCCCATGCAGGTGTAACAGACCTTTCCCACCAGAAGCCGGCAGCGCAATTATCGGACAGCATCTCGTAAGTCTTGTTTATGCCGC
>NZ_JAMYSA010000245.1:0-2476 GCF_040321735.1 Mesorhizobium sp. M0293 | reverse complement strand
CGCTACGCCGCTCGCTCGCTACAGCGCTACTAACGGCGCGCTCCCGAGCGGCTTCGCTACCGCCGAGCTACACCACCTGATGGGACACGACCTCACGCAAGGCAGCCCCCGCCGGATAGACACTTACGAGCAACTGGCCCTCCCATCTGGGACCGCTCGTTCTGGGCGTTTTGCCTGGAAACCGGGATCATCGGGACCGAGCGCGGTCCAGAATGCGCCGAGCGCTCCTGTATTCACATCGCGGTCGCACCGGGACCAATTTGCGAAGGACCGGCATTGGCCCGCTCGCACAGGTCCTTGCGCATCGGAAGAGCTGGCTGACGTGAATACCCGCCGATCACGTGACCTCTGGCGCCGTCACGCCGGGCTCAAAGAACGCTGCAACCAGACTCTCCTTCCCCTCGCGCGCCTACCGCCAGCGTCTTCTCAACCCTCCCCTGAGTCGCTTTCCCTCCATGAAATCAACGACGGCGACGCCCTCCGCTCAACCCGCTCCACTACTATGGCGACTTTCAGACAGGCTTGTTGGATATGCGGCATGTAGCCTTAAAGCGTCGTGTTGTTCAGAAACGATTTTTCCTTTGGCACGGCACATGCACGGACATCCGCAAACGCATCACGGACTGAGGAGAAAGCCTTGCCGTCCGCACAACTCAACTCAAACTACACCGTCGTCAAGCTGCCCGTCAGCCAGCTCCGACCATCCGAGAAAATCAACATTGAACGTGCTCGGACGCTAGCAAAGATGATCGCCGAAAAGGGGCGGTGGACCCGGCCGATCTTTGTCGAATATCGCCATTCCGTGATCATGGATGGTCATCATCGCCTTTTCTGTGCCGGGGAGCTCGGTCTCTTGTCTGCTCCATGCGTCTTGCTTTCCTATGATGATCCAAACTTGCACGTGACCTACTGGTCCAAGCCCGGTCCCGTTGACGTGGAAAGTATCATCCAGGCCGGCCTATCCGGCGACCTGATGGGCTTCAAGACGACGAACCACAAGTCACGGATTGCTCTGCCGTGCTGCTCAATCGATCTTGACGACCTGAGATGAGGAACGATCAATGATCCAGAAATACTTTTCTGACGAACCGGAGCCGCTACTCGGCGATTGGACGCTCGATTTACTCAATAGCCGATCCGAACTGGCCGCTTGGGTCGATGGTTTCGGGTCGCCGCTGCATGTGGTGTATCCAGACCAAGCCACCAAAAACTACCTCCAATGGCTGAACGAGTTGCGGACCGTCTATGGCGATTGTCAGGTCCAGTTCGCGTTGAAGGCCTGTAAGTCTGCTTCGCTCCTGCGCGCATTCGCACTGGTTGGCGCTGGCGCCGACGTCTCTTCTGCCCACGAGATGGCTTCGGCCTTCATGAACCTAGTTCCAGCGGAACGCATGTCGATGACGGGGCCGGCGAAGTCCGATTACGAAATCAATCTTTGCATCCGCCATAAGGTGGCCATCCATATCGACTGCATCGAAGAACTGAAACGCGTTCTCGCGCTGGCGGACGGCGTGGGTATTGGCCGTCTGTTCCTTCGGGCTCGTCCAATAACTGAGCCCGGATCGCGCTTTGGAATGACCGAGGATCAGCTGGTGGCGTGTCTGACGCTGCTTGAAAAGACCAAGGTGGAGCGGGTTGGCGTGTCATTTCATATCAACGACTACCAGGTTCAGACGCGGGCAGAACAATTGCGCTTCTGCATCGCCTTCCTACGGCGTCTCTGTGCTAGAAGCCTGACGCCCGGCGGAATCGACATCGGTGGTGGCTATCCCATGCGCTACCTTCAGAGGTTCGATCCGGTTGCATACGGTCGTGGCGACCATTGGGGCAACCTAGCAAAACCGGGCAACTATCCTTACGTTCCGGAGCTTTCTGGAGTCCAGCACGCGGCTGCAGTGATCCAGGCCGCTCTAGCCGACCCGCGAGATCGCGACTTCCTCCACCGTCACCGGCTACCGATCCATCTGCAGCCTGGTCGCTCGCTTCTAGACCAGTGCGGGATCAGCGCCTTCGACGTGACCGATGTCAAGGACCTTGGAGACCGTCGATTCGGGGTAGTGCTTGATGGTATGTCGTTTTCGCTCTCCGAAACCTGGTTTGGCGCTGATTTCGTGCCGTCTCCGGTGGTCGTGCGGCGAGAAAAACGCGAGGTGCCGCGACACGATGCAAGCTATTTTCTGGTCGGGCGCAGCTGTCTTGAAGCCGATGTCATCCGCTGGCGCGGCCTGACAATCGAGGGAGGCATCGCCCGGGGTGATCTTGTCGTCTTCGCCAATACCGCCGGTTACCAAATGGATTCGAATGAGAGTTCGTTCCACCAAATTCCGTTACCCAAAAAGATAGCTGCGGTCCGGCGTCCGCGCGGGTGGAAGATCTTTGCCGACGAGACCCCTAGCTGTGAGCTTTCAGAGGGTTGTCCATTCGGACCGGACCGAGGAGACTGGAGTTACCAAGCTGCAGCACTCACCGGAGGGTC
>NZ_JAMYSA010000244.1:0-2541 GCF_040321735.1 Mesorhizobium sp. M0293 | reverse complement strand
TGGCATCGCCCCCACGGCAGCCTAAAGTCAAAACCGCCCATCAGTCGCCTCGCCTTAACCGACGACAACCTGTTGAGGCTCCACATCTAGAGCATGGCTTATGGGCTGGCTTTGCTAGCCAGCCGCACCGCTTCCCCAAGGCCCATGGAATGCACCGGGTCCGTCGATGCGCTCGAAACCGTGCGCACCGAAGAAGTCGCGCTGCGCCTGGATCAGGTTCGAAGTGCCACGGCCCTGGCGGTAGCTGTCGAAGTAGGCAAGTGCCGAAGACAGCGCCGGCACCGGCGAACCGGCCTCCGATGCGCGCGCCACGACCCGCCGCAGCGAAGAGTGCGCCTCCTGCATCAACGAGATAAAGGCCGGCGCCATCAGAAGGTTGGTCGAGGCGCCGCCCTTGCTGAAGGCTTCCGCCATCGTATCGAGCATCTGCGAGCGGATGATGCAACCAGCGCGCCAGATCTTGGCGATGGTCGGCATCGGCAGGTTCCAGTTGAACTCCTTGGAGGCGCCGCTCATCACCGCAAAACCTTGGGCGTAGGCTGATATCTTGCCGGCGAACAGCGCCAGTTCGAGATCCTTGAGCAGAGCGTCCTTGTCACCGGAAATCTTGGTCACACCGATATTGCCATAGGCCTTTTCCGCCGCCAGTCGCTCGTCCTTGATCGACGACAGAACCCGTGCCGCCACCGCCGCCTCGATCGCGGTCGCGGGAATGCCGAGCTGCTGGGCTTCGATGACCGACCATTTGCCGGTACCCTTCTGGCCGGCGCGGTCGAGGATGATGTCGACCACCGGCTTGCCGGTCTTCGGATCGTCGGCAGCCAGCACCTTGGCGGTGATCTCTATCAGGTAGGAATTGAGCCGGCCCTCGTTCCAGTTGGAAAACACCGTACCGATGTCCTTCGGTCCCATGCCTAAGCCGTCGCGCAGGATGCCGTAAATCTCGGCGATCATCTGCATGTCGGCATATTCGATGCCGTTGTGGATGGTCTTGACGAAATGGCCAGCACCGTCGGTGCCGAGCCATGCCGCGCAGGGTTCGTCCTTGAACTTGGCGGAGATCGCGGTCAGCACCTTCTCGACCCGTTTCCAGGAGTCCTCAGTGCCGCCGACCATGATCGACGGTCCGTGGCGCGCACCCTCCTCGCCGCCGGACACACCCATGCCGATGAAGGTGAGACCCGAGCCGGAAAGCTCGGAGAAGCGCCTCATCGTGTCGCGGAAATTGGCGTTGCCGGCGTCGATGACAATGTCGTTGGCCGACAGCACGCCGCGCAAGGCGGCGATCTGTTCGTCGACCGGCTTGCCGGCCAGCACCATGATGATGATCGGGCGCGGCGGCCGGATCGCGGCGGCAAGCTCTTCCAGGCTGTAGCAAGGCACGACCATATCCCTGAGCGCGCCGGCATTCTCGACGAAAGCGTCGGTGCGCGCTTTGGTGCGGTTGAAGACGGCGATGCGATGCCCGTGCTCGGCGATGTTGAGCGCCAGGTTGGAGCCCATCGTGCCAAGGCCGATCAGACCGATTTCGGCTTTTTCCATCGTTTCTTCCCTGCTTTCGGATCTTGTTGGTTGGAGCCCGCGATTTTGCGGGGATGATTGACGGGCCTTTCGCGCCGCGTCAACCGCCTCGCCGAATTGTGTTACCCGGATTGTCGACCGTGCCCGTGTCGAGGTACCTGGCGGTCCAGCATTACGGCCTGATGTCGACAGGCGCCTCGATCTTCACCATCTCGAAGTCCGAGACCAGAATGTCGATGCGCACCGTCCACCGACCGGGAACCGGGATGACGAGGTCGTCGACACGCCAGCTGCCGTCGCCGGGCTTGGTCGCCGCACGCTTCAGCGGCTCGATGCCGGAATCGGGCTTCGACAGCACCAGCGTCACCTCCTTGGCGTCGAGCGGGCCGAAATCGCCGCTCATGATGATCATCGAGGCAACCACCGGTCCGGCATGGCCGGGCGTGATGCTGAGGTCGGCCATTGCTTGCAGCGCATGGATATGGACCGAGACAGGTTGGGCGGCCGCGATCGCCAGGGCTCGTGGCGGCGGCGTAAAGCGCCAGCCAGCGGCCACGCCGAAGATGGCCAGCACGATCAGCAGTTCGACGCCGATCGAACGGGAGAGCCTGCGTTGCACTTCCGTCGCTCCGGCCTCGGCCGACGCTGTGAGTTTCCATCGGTTGACGGCGGCGAGCGTAAACAGGAAGGCCAGGAGCCCGAGCTTGATCAGCAGCAGCCGGCCATAGGCGGTGTCTACCAGTGCCAAGGGCGTTTGCACCTGGATGACGGCGAGAACGACGCCGGCAGCGGCAAGCACGGCCACCACTGGCAGGATCAGGCGTGAAAACCGCCGCAGGAATGGCGCGGCCTCCGCCGATTGCCCCTTCAGCGCCATGCCGAGTGGCACCAGCGCACCGGCCCAGAAGGAGATGCCGACGCCGTGCAGGAACACCATTGGTCGCGTCAGCCATTGCGGCTCGGCGGCACTGGCATGGCCGCTGGCGGCAAGCGCGACACCCACCCCGGCCAGGCCGGCCA
>NZ_JAMYSA010000243.1:0-2629 GCF_040321735.1 Mesorhizobium sp. M0293 | reverse complement strand
TCTTCTTTACCACCCCCCGGGCGCCTCCCCCGCCGCCCCCCACCAACCACGGGTGATGTGGGGGTGTTCGGCCCCCCCCCACCCCACCCCCCCCGGCCGGCCCGCGGGGCGCCCACCTCTCCCCCGCTCCGCGGGGGCGAGGAACCAAGTCCTGCCAGGGCCTCGACAATCCTGGGACTGTCAGTCATTAACCAAATGGACGCAGCTGACGCGTTACGTTAGCTTCGCCTTATCTCAGCAACAGCTTGACCGAACAGACTTGCCCTTGTCCCACCTGTATTCCCTTCCGCTCATCCAGAGAGTTTTTGCGATCCTTGGCCTGTTGCTGCTGCTTGCCGGCTGCACGACCGTGACGCCGCCGGACGCCGTATTGGCGGTGCCGGCGCCGCCGCAGAAATATGCCGCGATCGTCATCGATGCCCGGACCGGCAAGCAGCTGTTCGAAGTCAGCTCGACGGCGCAGCGCTATCCGGCCTCGCTGACCAAGATGATGACGCTCTATCTGCTGTTCGAGGCGCTGGACTCCGGCCGCCTCACCAAGCAAACGCAGATCCCGGTTTCGGATCATGCCGCCTCGCAGCCGCCGACCAAGATGCGCTTCCGGCGCGGCGAGAGCATCGACGTCGATTCGGCGATCCGCGCTATCGTCGTCAAATCGGCCAACGACGTGGCGGTGGCGGTCGGCGAATATCTCGGCGGCTCGGAGGATCAGTTCGCCGCCATGATGACATCCAAGGCGCGCCAGCTCGGCATGACCAGCACCTCGTTCCGCAACGCATCCGGCCTGCCCGACGATGGCCAGATGACGACCGCGCGCGACATGGCTGTGCTCGGCATGGCGCTGCATCAGCGCTTTCCCCAGCAGTTCCACTATTTCTCCGAAAGCGACTTCATGTTCCGCGGCAGGCTGGTGCGCGGCCACAACGACATGCTCGGCCGGGTGCGCGGCGTCGACGGCATCAAGACCGGCTACATCAGGGCCTCCGGCTTCAACATCGTCACCTCCTACAACGCCGACGGCCGCAATCTGATCGTCGTGGTGATGGGCGCCGCCAGCGCCCGCCAGCGCAACGACCATGTCGAAGCGCTGATCCAGCGGAGTTTGTCGCCGACCATGGACGGCACCAAGACCAGGCTGATGTTCGCCGAGCAGTGAGGAGTGGTCCGCGCAGCGGACAAAAAGCCAATTGCCTGGCTTTTTGAACGACGAACGGTGAAGCCACGGTCCGCCTTCGGGCGGATATCGTGTGCTACCGACACGATAGGAATTTTTTCTTGACTCAGTGCCCTCAGCTATGGTACATATTCGCCCATGGTGCTGAGTCGCGCCAGTGACCCGCCGCAAGGCGGGTTTTTTGTTGCCCGCCGTCGTGCAGAACCTTTGCGGGAAGCTGGCAGGACAGAGGGGGGTGATTGGCGCCGACATCGGGCAAGTTCCTTACCGCAAGCGATAGTTATGCATGGGGTCTGCGCGTCCGCTTCGCACCCGCTTCGCCCGTGGATGACGAAGCGATGGGCATCGATCAAAAACACTTGTAGTCCCACGAAATCCATCGCGAAGCTGGCGATGTTGCGGCATAGGCGTATCGTCCCGCCCAGCACCACCGCAGGAGCCCCGCACCATGAGCACCGTCCCGAAAACGCCCGAACAGCCGGCGGAAAACGACAGCGGCGGCGAGTATTTCGAGGCGCCGACCACCGGGCAGCTCGAGGCCGACCAGGCCTCGGACGAGCACCTCGAAACGCCCGACGTGCCGGACTCGGAACCATCCTCTTCAGGCACCCATCGCGGCAAGCCGAAGAAAAAACCGTCGGCGATATCGGGCCGGAAATTCCGCAAGCGCGATCTGGTGCGCATCGACACGCTGCGCCCGAGCCTCGCCGACCGCATTCGATCGGATCATCCGGACTTGCCGGCCGGCGCCCGCATCACCCGTGCCGAGCTCGGCCGCTATCGCATGCGCTACATGGAGGAGCTGCTCCAGCAGGAGCACGGCGAATTCTCCGAGCTCGACCGCCAGGTGGTCGAATCGATCGCCAGGCAAGACACGATTTCCGAAAACTCGGAGGAGGAGTTCGAGGAGCACCGGACCTTTGCCGACCGCGTCTCCGACAACATGGCTTCCTTCGGCGGCAGCTGGTGGTTCCTGATCTCGTTCGGCAGCGTGCTGCTGGTGTGGATCGGCATCAACCTGATTGCCGGCATGGCGGGCGCCTTCGATCCCTATCCCTTCATCCTGCTCAACCTGCTGCTCTCCTGCATCGCCGCCATCCAGGCGCCGATCATCATGATGAGCCAGAGGCGGCAGGAGTCCAAGGACCGCCTGCGCTCCTTCAACGACTACCGCGTCAACCTCAAGGCCGAGCTCGAAGTGCGCCATCTGCACGAAAAACTCGACTACCTCATCTCGCGCCAATGGACGCGCCTGGCCGAAATGCAGCAGATGCAGCTGGATGCGATGCACGAACTGACCGGGGCGAAGAAGCCAAAGCGCGCGCCGAGACGGAGGCGGACGGTGAAGAGCGAGGCGGGGCAGTAGGGTGGCTAGGTGTGGAGCCTCAACAGGTTGTCCTCGGTTAAGGCGAGGCGACTGATGGGCGGTTTTGACTTTAGGCTGCCGTGGGGGCG
>NZ_JAMYSA010000242.1:0-2792 GCF_040321735.1 Mesorhizobium sp. M0293 | reverse complement strand
CCATCAGATCGGAAGTCGAGATCGTTGCCATCAGCCAGCTGATGGCGACAGTCTGCATCAACCAGCCGAGGCTTGAAACCTGCGTCGCGAGCCAGATCGAACGAAAGGTCGGCTGCAGAAGTGGCCCAAAGGTCCTTGGTGCAGCCAAATCTTCGTTTGATCCAGCCACCCTACTCATTTTGCGAACCTTTGCTTTCCGTTATTGTCGTTTCGCATGTAATCTAGGCTGAACCGTGGCGGCGGGAAGAATAGAGAGGAACTGGTTTCCTCCGACGAGTGCAGCACAGTTTCCTCGGCATTGAGGGTCGCGGCACGCGGGCGTGGGCCGGCTCACTCGCCTTCGAAGATGTCTTGTCAAGGTCGGATTCACTTGTCGCTTAACGCACCAGGCTTCATCAACGCGCACTTTGCGGAGCGATGCCTTTTCGCGAAACGCGACCCTGTTCTTTGTTGAAGACTCATTCATCAGCGGCGTTCGATGCGCTGGCTTAGGGAGAGTGAGGACGCTTGCAGATCTTCGACAGGATCGATTCACTGATAGGCGCAGACGATTGCCGGGCCGCGATCGAAGAGGCGCGCGCCTTGCTACTTCGATTCGAACAAAGGTCTGATGCGCTCACGCATGCGATAGACGACTTTCTGCTCGACCTGATAACGCTGGCTTTCATTGTTGAATGTTACGGACGCGGCTTTGAGCTTTTGGCGCGAACGCTGGCCCGTAGAAGACTGGCAAAGGTCAGGCTTTTGTCGGAAGGGTCGATTCCGCCAGAGAGAAATGACGCCCAAAGCTTGTTGCTAACCGGCTATCGCGCCGCGTTCCGCCACAGTGACGAAGGCAATTGACGACGTTCGACCACCAAAAAATAGGCGGAAGACCGGGGCCCTTTATGAGGCAGACTGGGTGCGGATTGTTCCGCGAATCTGAAAACTGCGGGTCCATTTCGTGGCGTCCGGCCGTCCGCTGGCCTTCATCGCGGCAGTCGCCGCCCGCCGCCTCAGATGCCGCCCATGCAGAGGTACTTCATTTCAAGATAGTCTTCGAGGCCGTGGCGGGAACCTTCCCGCCCGATGCCGGACTGTTTTATCCCACCGAAGGGCGCGGCTTCTGAGGACATGCGTCCTGTGTTGATCCCCACCATGCCATATTCCAGCGCCTCGGCCACACGCCAGACACGCTTCAGGTTCGAAGCATAGAAGTAGGCGGCGAGGCCGTAGATCGTGTCGTTGGCCTCACGCACGGCCTGATCGGCATCCTCAAAGCGAATGATCGGCGCCAAGGGTCCAAAGGTCTCTTCTTGCGCCACCATCATTTGCCTTGAGACGTTGCTGAGGATCGTCGGCTGGAAAAAGTTGCCATCGCTGCCGATCCGGCCGCCGCCACATCGGATCGCGCCACCTTTGGCCAAGGCGTCGGCAATGTGAAGTTCGATCTTGGCCAGTGCATGCCCGTCGATCAGCGGACCGATGGCGACACCTGGATCGAAGCCGTCGCCGACCTGAAGCTCACGGACACGCTCCACGAATTTGGCGACGAATTCGTCATGAACGCCCGACTGGACGTAAAGCCGGTTGGCGGAAACGCAGGTCTGGCCGGCATTGCGAAACTTGGCCTGGATCGCACCGTCGACGGCAGCATCGACGTCGGCATCATCAAAGACAATGAAAGGCGCATTGCCACCCAACTCTAGACCGACTTTCTTTATCTGGTCCGAGCACTGGCGCATGAGCAATCGGCCGACCTCGGTCGAACCGGTGAAACTGATCTTGCGGACCTTGGGGTTGGAGCAGAGTTCGCGGCCGACCGTATTGCCTTCGGAGGCGTAGATGAGGTTGACGACGCCTTCGGGAAACCCGGCAAGATGGGCCAGAGCAAACATTGCACCTGCCACGAGGGGCGTCTGTTCAGCAGGTTTGAGCACAATAGTGCAGCCGGCGGCGAGAGCCGGCGAGATCTTGCGCGCAACCATTGAGGCGGGGAAGTTCCAGGGCGTGATCGTTCCAACGACGCCGATCGGCTGTTTGATCACCAGCATGCGACGGTCTGTAGAGGGCGGCGAGATCGTCTCACCATAGATGCGATTAGCCTCTTCGGCGTACCATTGCAGATATGCGGCCGCATGCGCCACCTCAGACTTCGCTTCGGCTAGCGGCTTGCCCATCTCCGCAGTGAGGATCGCTGCAAGATCGTCGGTGTGGTCGACGATCAGTTGGTGCCAACGCCAGAGGATGTCGCTGCGCTCGCGCGCGGTCAGTGCGGCCCATTCAGGTTGCGCCACATGAGCTTTGTCGATCGCCGTGCGCGTCTCCTCAACACCCATGTCGGGCAGTTCCCCGAGCACCTCGCCGGTCGAAGGGTTTGATACCTCGAAGGTCCGCTCGCTTACTGGCATGCCAAGAGCCGGCACCCGGTCAATGGCTCCGAACAGCTCGCGCGATTTCAGGTGGCGAAGCATTGGCTTGTACAAGGGCAACGCGAATCCTCCTCAATGCAATTGGCGTGTCACACGACTTTTTGGATTATCCGCTGGCCTATGGTTTCGCATAGGGCCTCAGTGAGGGGCCACTAGACCCACTCGAATCCACTCAACCGAAACTGATGTCAGTTGTGCGAAACAGTCCGACCATTTCTCGAAACAAGAGATCGAATCCATGTCGTTGCTCGCGCACTGGAGGGCAAATCGTGATCCTGCCGCGCTGTCAGATATTCCAGTCCAACCGCCCGTGAACGCGCTGGAGCACTGCGCGTCTTTTTTGCGGAAATAGAAGTGCCGAGGTCAGATTTGAAGCTGCCG
>NZ_JAMYSA010000241.1:0-2803 GCF_040321735.1 Mesorhizobium sp. M0293 | reverse complement strand
CCTGCCGGCAGTGGCGCGCTGATCAGTCCGGCCCATGCCGGAGAGCGCGGCGACCAAGCCGTCAGCTACACCACTCCCTGGGACACGATCATCGGCGCCATATAATCCAGTGGTTGTGCGCCATCTGGCGCCTTGGCGGCCCTACAGTTGCTCTCATTGTCAGATCATCGACGATGTCGGACATGAGACCCAGCGCTCTGATCGGTTGTTCTGAACGATTTCCCGGTTGGTGCCCCACCCCGCAGACGCGCTGATCGGCATCTCGCTTTCCTCCTTCATGGCCGGCGAGCGTAGTTTTGCCATCCTCTTTGAACCAGGCGACAGGCGCTCCCTGCAGTCATTCTTCTGGAATAACGGGAAGCTCATTTTCTCCTACCTCGTTAACCTCGATCCGCGTTTCGAGATGTTCACCCCCGACCGCCAGGAATGGACGCGCCGAGCGCTGGACACCGTGCCCACCGAAGCGACTGTTCACCTCGGGTCGCTCGATGCGGAACGTCACGAGACCAATGTAGAGGTCCTCATTTCGGCTCAGGACCCAATCACGCCGCGGAAGCTTCTCCTACTAGACCTCAATGCCGCGCCGCCTCTTGGCGCTCCAGTAATCCTGAAGCGCAACCGGGATTTCACGCATCCGGGCTGATGGTCACGCGCCACGAGGCAGTCTCGACCGATGGTGAGATGATCCGCTATACGCAGGTCGGTCCGGCGAACGGGAACGGGGATGCCCCGGTCACCTCACCGCCTACGGCGGGTACGGCAAGTCGGTCCTGCCCCACTGGGGCCGACACCGGGAGTGGCGCCAGGCGCTGTCTGCACTCCTTGGCCCGATGTTAAGCTATCAATCTGGCGTCGACATCTTTCAGATGTGTTTGCAACTGCGCATTTTCTTGAGCATAAGCGCGCGAACAGCTCCCGCCGCCAATCCGGCAGTGTCCCATCTGCTAAGATACGCTCAAGCCGCGGTTCGATCTGCACATTCTTTGGCGGCGATCAGCCCATATTCTGTCGGATAGTTGCGGATCGCATTGGCGAGTGGCGTGCGATTGCGGGTCAGCCTGTCGCGCAGGTTCAACCAGCAGCAATGCCGGCTGGTTGTCGTCTGTCTTGACCGGTATGAAGCGGCGCATCGTCGGAATTCTACGCCCTCGCATCCGCGATCGGGGTGCGCCGTCATCTTGATCGAAAAAGACCCGGTCTCTGCGAAAGTTTCAGGCCTGTTTGTCGGGCCGCACGAGTTCCATGTGGCTCACGCCGAGGGCTTGTGCCAGCTCGTAGATCGTGACGATCGTCGGATTTCTGCGGCCTTTCTCCAAACCGCTTATGTACTGCTGACTGAAGCCGGAGATCTCGGCAAGCTGCTCCTGCGTCAGATGGTTCTTCTGCCTGAACCTCTGCACATTCCGTCCGACCAACTGGCGCATGTCCATCCGCCCAAGTCAGCGGATTAGGCATCTTGAGTTTATCAACTATAATATGTATTCCACACCGGAGGTCTCAATCCGCCCGCGGGCGGCTGCGCGGAACCGATTTTTCGGAGATAGGACAGCTGTGTTACACTCTGAACCGAATGCGCCGATCGCGGACGAGGTCCTGTTGAGGGCTTTTGTTGAGCAATCCAAGCGCAACGCCATCTACAGGTCACGAGAGCGACGCATTTGTGCCAGAAGCTCGCAAGGATCGATATCGAGAGCCTCGGTAACGTCGAGAAACTCAATTACGTCCAGCCGACGTTCACCACCCTCGTACTTGGCCACGAAGGATTGTGGGCGGCCCAGCATATCAGCAACCTGGGCCTGGGTGACCCCTTTGGTTTTGCGCGCCGCAATCAGCCGTTTTAGCAGCCGGCGCTGGCGAGCTGATCGAAGGGATTTCGGCATCAGACGAACCGGCCAATAAGGAACCGGCTCACCGCTAATCCCAGTTTCGGATTATCCCATTTTAGGATATTGTGCCGTGCGGGTGCGGAATAGGTCTTAGGCGAGACATGAAATGGTAGACAGATTGTTCCAACCTGCTGTTGCCGACGAGGTCCCATGGGCGGAGAGCCTGACCGCTTACGACGATGAACACTTCACGACATATTTGAAGCTCATAGACGCATGCGCCGACAATGCGAGCGAAGAAGAGATGGCGCAGGCGATATTGGGCATCGATCCAGTGCAAGAGCCAGCGCGCGCCCAAAGGGCGGTTCGCAGCCATCTCGCGCGCGCCCACTGGCTGGTGGTGGCGGGGTACAAAGAGCTGTTCTCTGGCCAAAAGGCCTGATGGTGACAATCGTTATAGAAGAAAACGCTTATAACCACCGTTCATGAGCCAGCGCCCGCGTCTGACTGCACGGCGGACGCTGTCGCGAAGATGGTCACGGGGGTCGGCCCAGTCCCGCTCGACGCGGGCTCTGCCGAAGAGGGCAAGGCCGATTTCGCGGTGTGGTGCGCCAGCGATGGAGCCGTCGAGCGCACGCAAGACGCGGCGCAACCGCGAGCAACGGGGCTCGGTCGGAAAGAATCCTGGTTGCAGGCTGCCGGTCCAACAGAGGCTGTTCAAACATTCCAACGCGTTCAGGCGTTGCTTCAGTTCCTCTGGCGACCAGAGGACGGAGAATGTCAATCGCACAGGTTCGAGGATGCTGACGCCGGAGGCAGCCAGCTGCAAGCTCCTGCCACTGTCCTCGACAAGGAGGTGCTGATGCCCGTCCCGCGTGACGAGTATGGAGATGCTGTGTTTCGGCGTGGAATAAGGGGTCTGACGCACTCTTGATGAAGTTCGGGATCATACGGCACCGATCAGCCTGGCTTGCAGG
>NZ_JAMYSA010000240.1:0-2813 GCF_040321735.1 Mesorhizobium sp. M0293 | reverse complement strand
TCGCCCCCACGGCAGCCTAAAGTCAAAACCGCCCATCAGTCGCCTCGCCTTAACCGACGACAACCTGTTGAGGCTCCACACCTAGTCGCCGCTTGAAGACCGAAGGCGGCGAGAGCCGCAACTGCTGCCAGAAGCGGCAGCCAGAACTGCACGTCCCCCATGGTCCGCAGCGTCAAGCCGCTGAGCAGCGACCACAGCAGCGGGATCGGCATGAGCAGGAACAGAAGCCTGCCGCGCGCCAAAAGCAGAACACCGAGTGTAACTATCACGGTGGGGTCGGGCGCGATGCCGAAGATTTCCGTACCGGACCAGGAACGTCCAAAGACCTGCGGGAGAAGCGGATAGGCGACAAGCCCGAAAGCCACGAGGAGGAGCCCGATCCAGCCGACGATGCCGCGCTGGTCGAAGGTGAGCCCGTTGAACATTGTGCCGGTGAATAGCAGCAGGATCGCCTGGAGTGCGAAGAGCGGCGCGACATACTCGATCGCCCAGTTGATCGCCGCATAGCGGTTCCACAGGAAGGACCATCCGACGAAGGTCCAGATCAGGGCGAGCATGAGCGCGATCCACCGGTCGTGGCTAAAAGGCCGCCGATGAACGACAACGACCATGCCGAGGCCGGCGGCGAGCGCCAGGAACTGCAGCGGCCAGAGCGCGGCGTTGTGCATCTCGAACATGCGCCAGTAGACGCGCGGCGAGAAGAGGAGAAAATCCTCCGGCCGGTAAGTCCACCATTCAGACATCAGAGATCGCGCACGTAGGCTGCCATCCGCTCGCGCATCGCCGCATCGGGAAGCAGTCCCGCGGCCGCAGCCATGTTTTCGCGCACATGGTCGACGCGGGTCGTGGCGGGGATGACGACGGTGACGGCGGGATGCAAGAGGATGAACTTCAGGATGAACAGCGCCCAGGTCGAGGCGCCGATCTCGCTTGTCCATCCGGGCAGCGGCTCGCCTTCGAGCCGTCGCGTCAGCGCACCCTGCCTGAAGGGCCGGTTGACGATCACGGCAATCCCTCGATCGGCCGCAAGCGGCAACAGCCGCTCCTCCGCCTCGCGGTCGGCGATGTTGTAGGTGAGTTGCACGAAGTCGAGTGGCTGGCTGCGCATGATTTCTTCGAAGAGATCGTGCCGGCGCCCCTCCGACGTGGTGATGCCGACATAGCGGATCTGGCCTGCCGCCTTCATCTCGAACAGCGTTTGAAGATGCGCCTCCCAGGCGACAAGATTGTGGACCTGGACGAGGTCAAAGTGCTGCACGCCCCAGTAGCGGCGTGACTGTTCGAGCTGTGCGCTTCCGCTTGCGCTGGAGGAAGTCCAGACTTTCTCCGCCGAAAACAGCGTGTCGGGTCGTCCGAGCCTTTCGAGGCCATGGCCGATGACGGGCTGGGACGAGCCGTACATGGGCGAGGAATCGATCATCCGCCCGCCCGCCTCGAAGAAGGCGGCCATCACATCGGCGCATTCGTCCCTGAGTACCGGATCGTCGCCGACATTGAAGGTGATCCAGGTGCCGAGCCCGACAACCGGGATCATCTCGGCGGATGACGGGATAGGCCGCGTCGCGGGCGTGGTAGGCTGACTGAGCGCGACTGCCGGGATCATGGCGGCAGTCGCCGCCGCAATTGAGCCTTGGACGAATGTTCTCCGGGTCGTCGTCATAAGCGTCTCCGTCGTTCAGTCGTTCGCGGCGTTGGCGAATGGCGGAGGCCCTGCTGCAGCAAGCGCCGTTCGCGTTCAACGCCGTCTAGCAGGACTCGTTCCAAACTTCTAAGATTGTGCTGATCGTAGGGCTCCAATCGTCCGAGCGTTCGCGCTAGTGTGTTTACTTCAGCCGACAATGACCGGCGCGAGCCGACAAATGATCGGCGCGCAGCTGAGCAGAAACGTCTGCTTCTGGCGCGCCCGCCGCCTCCAGTGCGGTCGCCGGGAATCTCCGCTTTGAGGCACCAAGCACAGCTAACTTTAATGACGAAGATAAGGCGCTTAGCATCCACGGCTCCACTGGGAAATGGAGCCGCATCTGGCTAGACTTCCGTGGCCTCGGCGAGTTCGAGGGCATCTTCTACGTCGACGCCAAGATACCGGACTGTGTTCTCGATTTTGATGTGGCCCAGCAGAATCTGAACAGCGCGGAGGTTACCTGTCGTCTTGTAAATGATCGACGCTTTGGTACGCCGCAGCGAATGCGTGCCGTATTCCTGGGGTCGAAGTCCGATCGCCACAACCCATTCGTCCACGAGGCGGACATACTGCCTCGTGCTTATGTGACGCTTTGGGTCGATCCTGCTCGGGAATGCATAGTCGTCGACCGTGCCGCCGCGCCGTTCCAGCCATGCGAAGACTGGAGCGTGCGTCGCTCATCAACTCGAACTGCACCGGTCGGCCCGCCTTGTGTTGCACGACCATCGCGCGGGTTCGAATTTCCGGCCCGAGAACCAAGGTGCCGATCTTGATCCTGATGAAATCGCAGCCGCGCAACTTGCTGTCGATTGCTAGATCGAAGAGGGCTCGATCGCGCAATCGCCGCTCTCGATCGAGAAAGAATCGGATCGCCCATATCTGTCGAGATTTCAGCGGGCGTTTCGTTCCGACCTTCTTGCCCGCGTTCCACGCGCGGCGATCGGGAGCGGTGGAGTCATAGTGAGAATGTCCCATTTCGTTTCTCCTTCGGCCATGATTGGCTACGGGAGGAACGCCCAGGTACTGACTCGGTTGGGATGGGGCCGAAGAACGAACCCGCTGCGCGGGATGGGCGCCCGCGGTTGAGGTAGAGATCAAGAACCGGTCGTTGCGCCTGCGTTGAGCGGGGTTC
>NZ_JAMYSA010000239.1:0-2817 GCF_040321735.1 Mesorhizobium sp. M0293 | reverse complement strand
GCCGACGACGCAATAGGTGATCGAGCCACCCTTCGGCGCGTCGGGATTGGCGTAGTTGAAATGCGTGTAGTCGGACGCCAGCGCCGGTTCGCCCTGCATGGCGATCGCGTGCTTCGGCTCCGATGCGGCGGGCTGATGCGAAAGTGCGAGAAACGATGTCGCGGTGATCAGCCAAACAAGAACGCGGCCCATGACCGTCTCCTTAATGGGTCGGCTTGATGATTCGGTGCGCACCCTAGCATGAGGCAGCCGCGCACCGGCCAATCGTGCGTTCAACAATTGCTGACGTCGGGCTGGATTCGACACCGCTTGCAGTGTAACACGCCCTCCGAAGTCATTCTGTTGCCTCATTTCGGCAACAGGTAGCTGGACCACACGGCACGAAGAAGCCGGTCCCGGGATCATTTGAGAGGAAGTGCACGACATGACGAGCCTGAACAGCAACGCGTACCGCCTGTCGGTCATGGCCGCTGGCGTGATCGGCTTTCTCTGCGCAGGACTTCCCGCCGCTTCCGCACAGCAGCAACAGCAGATTCCGCAAGGCTGGTTCAAGGCTTGCACCAAGCAGGAAGACGTCGACATCTGCAATGTCCAGAACATCACCACCGCAGGCAACGGCCAGTTGGTCACCGGCGTCAGCCTGATCGAGCTGAAGGGCAAGGTGAACCGCAAGGTGTTCCAGGTCACGGTCCCGACCGGTCGTCTGGTGCCTCCCGGCATTGGCCTGCAGATCGATACCGGCAAGGCGCAGAAGCTCGACTACGTTATCTGCTTCCCGGATCGTTGCGTGGCGGAAGTGCCGCTGACCGATCAGCTCGTCGCCGCGTTCAAGAAAGGCCAGGCGATCACGCTGACCTCGGTCAATTTCCAGAACCAGCCCAACCCGATCAAGGTCGCCCTGCAGGGCTTCAGCGGCGCCTATGACGGCCCGGCGCTGCAGCAGTCGGACATCGAGGACCGGCAGAAGAAGCTTCAGGACTTTGTCGCCAAGAACAACCAGGATTTCGCCAAGAAGCTCAAGGAAGAGCAGGACAAGGCGAAGACAGCCAACTGACCGGCCGATATCGTCGGACCAACAAAGAAGCGGGATTATGCCCCGCTTTTTTTGTGACCGTCGCTTAATGCCTGGACTGCCGTTTCGGCTGGTAGCCCCCATCCGGCTTCTTGTCGAACATCTCCTTGATCTGCGGATGCCGGACCGGCTCCCCCGATTGATCCTCGAGCAGATTCTGCTCGGAGACATAGGCGACGTACTCGGTCTCTGAATTCTCGGCGAGCAGATGATAGAAGGGCTGATCCTTACGCGGCCGTACGTCAGCGGGGATGGCTTCGTACCATTCGTCGGTGTTGGCGAATTGCGGATCGACGTCGAAAATGATGCCCCTGAATGGAAACAGCCGGTGGCGAACCACCTGTCCGATTGCGAATTTGGCTGTTTTCATCGTACCCACCACTGAATTCCTTGGCTTTATTTGGCGCAGACTGCGCCTCAATTCAATCCCGAAGCGTTTGAGCGCGCCCTGAAGCTACGCAGGACATGGCGCAAAGGTTTTACCGCATGCGGCTGATATCGACGATCGTCGATGACGCAGCTTGTCAGGAATGGGAAGATCGCTGTCAGCGTGCCGGCCTTCCCAGGCCACCGACCAGCGCAGCGAAGCCGCTGCCGGGACGAAGTCCCTCGCGCATGAAAAAAGCGCGAAGCGGCGCGAAGCCACCGAGCACGCCGAGCCCGGCAACGCGGGCCATCTGTGCCGGCAGCATGTCGGAAAGCAGCGACATGTTGAGAAGATTGACCGCACTGCTGCGCGCCAGAATATCGGGCCGACGCTTGAAATCGTAGGCGGCCAGGGCCTTGGCGGCACCAGGGTCCGCGCGATTTTCTACAGCAATACCAATGAGATCGTCGACATCCCTGATACCGAGATTGAGGCCTTGCGCGCCGATCGGTGGAAACACGTGGGCGGCTTCGCCGACCAGCGCTATCCGGTCCCTTGCGAAACGCAGCGGCGTCACCGCCGAAAGCGGGTAGATCTGCCGGCCCGGCTCGACCGTCACCCGGCCCAGCATCGACTGCATCTGCTGTTCGACCTGCATCGAAAGCGTCGCATCGTCCAATGCGGTGAGTTCCGTCGCGGTCTCGGGTTTCACCACCCAGACCAGGCTCGATCGATTGCCGGGCAGGGGAACCTGCGTGAACGGACCAGTCTCGGTGTGGAATTCCGTCGAGGTGAAGGCATGGTCGCCGCTGTGGCGGAAATTGAGGACAAGAGCTGCCTGCGGATAGGAGCGAGCCGAGGTCGAGATGCCGGCGGCCTGGCGCGCCGGCGACAAGCGTCCGTCGGCTGCGACCGCCAGTGATGCGTCCACCGTGCTGCCGTCGGCCAGGACGGCACGGGCGTATTCGGCATCGAGCTGCCAGTTCGCCACCATCGAGCGTCGCCATTCGATGCCGGCATGCGCGGCGACGGCGCTGGCGAGTGCCGGATTGAGGACGCTGTTGGGCAGGTTCAGCCCGAACTGGTCCTCGTCGATCTCGCTGGCGCGGAAGGTGACGACCGGACTGCGGATCAGCCGGCTGGTCGCGTCGACGATGCGCATCACCTTCAGGGGCGCCGCCTTGGGCTTGACGGCATCGAGCACGCTCAGCCGCTCGATCACTTTCAAGGCAGGGTTCATCAGGGCGGTCGTGCGGCCATCGGGGGCCGTGGCCGCCCGCCCGGCCCGCCGCCACGCGCAACCGGCCGCGGCCCACACCCCTGGGCCCGTCACGCCAGGCCGCCCCCCGGCCGCCCCCCGGAAACGGGCGGGTTTGAG
>NZ_JAMYSA010000238.1:0-2827 GCF_040321735.1 Mesorhizobium sp. M0293 | reverse complement strand
AAACCGCTTTCTCTTCATCAGTCCGTCCTTCAATCAAGGCCCGGACTCTAATCTCAGATGGAGGAAATTCTCAGTGGCAGGTCACAGCTGTTGCGTCACAAGCAACATAGCTGGAGTTGCGTCCTCATTAAGCTTTTGAACGCCTCGCGCTCTGATAACAGGGTTGTCCGGCTTAAACGTCGGATCTAAGACTGCTTCAATAGAACGCCTAAGGTCACCCCGCGCCTCTTTCAAAGAGATTGGGTTACTATAGTCAAACTGTATTGCACGATATAGTTTCACATCGAAGGGTATTACTTCTCCTTTTTTGAACATGTGGGTAATGGGCAATTCTTTCATGTGTCGGATGCCCATCTCGTAAAAGGCATTTGGATTCAGCTCCGACATGTCTGCAATAACAACATCGTCATCTAGAAGATGGGCAATAATCTGCGCATCAATCATGCCAGGCTGGTCAATTTTATCCGACCGCGTCACATCAAATTTTCCGGCAAAGTGTTGGTCGAGGACATGCTCGATTATTTCGTGGTAGAGCCAGTCCGCATGATTGCGTGTTGAGCTGCCTTCCGCACCTATCGGGCAGACTACAAAACATGTTTTCTTTGCTGGACTCTTTTCTGTCATCGCTCAAAATCTCGCTACGCATTCTCTTTAGCACGCAAATCGAAACGGAAGCACTTGGATCACCACTACATCCCCCAATTTTATCTCCGGCGATGGTTAGGTGCAGACCACAAGCTTCAGGAATTCCGCCGCAGATTTCGCGGGCGAATTCAAACGGGCCGTTATGTTAGGCGTGGGTCGGTTGGCGGTGCAACGATGCGTACCTTCCTGAAATCATAAAGTTTGGCCCATGCCCGACCCGCTTGTCGTCATGGTGGTGAAACCGGCGATGTCTGGTTGTGGAGATGCCCCGGTCGAGCAGCGATCAGCGCTTCATCGAGTGCAGGATGGCCTGCATGTGCTCTTCCAGATCGAGTTCACCCCGAGCCTCAGCGGCCAACAGGTAATCGGCCTTAGCCCGGCGGTCGCCTCGGCTGATCGCAGGATAGGAGCAGATGGCCAGCAATGCTTCCTGTTCAATCCGGTCTGCCCTCTTGCGTTCGTGGCTGCTACTGCCCGCTTGATGAACAACCCTGTGAAGCCCGACATAGGTGGCTTCATGGGTTCCAATCAGCGCCCGCAATTCGGGTGAGGCACCTTCCCCTTCAGCAAACGTCGGTTCAATGACCGAGGCCACGGCGGTGAACGCAAGAAGTGTACGGCGGGTGACTTCGGGCATGCCTCATATCCCTGCTGTCTGATCATGCAGGCACACCATAGCACCGGCGCGACGGTTCTGAGAGATGCTCTGGGACGCGACCACGTTGTCTGCTGACAAAAGTTGTATCCGCTCCCGCAACTGGCCTCCCAGGGCTGGCCGTTGAAGTCCCTGAAAACCGAAAGCGCGCTGCGCGTTGGAGGCCCCACAAGCCACCCCTCACCCCGGCTGCCGATTTCCCGAGGGCGGAGCGATCTGTGGGACGACAACATCGTCCGCCGGAAGCCTTCGCAGCGGCAAGTGTGGCCTTAAGTCGCAACAATTGGCTTCCGAAAGCAGGGTCTCGGGCCTTATTGACGCTGCGATCAACACCATATGGTGATCCACAGCCCTCCGAACGAGAGAAGCTCGCCCTGACGCGGTTGCACTGCGGCCGTCAGCCGGCAAAAGCTATGAACTAGGAACCTGAAAAACCATGCCTGAAAATATCAGACCAACTTCGAGAGACGTCCCCCTCATTCAGCTAGGCGTCTATCAGTGCCGCTTCCCGGTGAGCGAAGACCCGTCAGTACCCGGCGGTTATCGTTTTTGTGCCGGGCCAACTTCGCCGGATCGCGTCTATTGCGACCACCACCACAGCATCGTAACCGCCGTCGACCCTCGTCGAACCCGTTCAGGTCTCCACCCCGCTCAACGACGCGCCGCGTAAGTTAAGCGGGCGGCGGCGCCTCGAACAGGTAGCAAGGGCTCGGCTTGATGCGCTCCCATCAGTTGGGGACATCGTTGGGGGCAACGACATGACGCGTGCGCATATAGCCTCCCAATGAACCGCCAACATCCTATGGCCACGAATAGTGAAGTGGCGCATCGTGTTTTTGGCGCATGGCTTTTTCTTCCGCAAATCGGCGGACTGGATGGTCATCCATTCCAGCTGCGGAACAAACCGGCATGGCAGCGAGTTTCTGTCCCAGGAAAGTTGAGGGAAAGCCATGTCTAGATTTGTTCTGATGACAAGCGTCGCCGTTCTTCTTGCCGGCGGGCCGGCCTTGGCCGCGGTCGAGACGCCCCTGCCGCCGCCCAATGCCAAGAAACTGTCCGAGATCCTCGCCAAGGTCGAGAAGCGCGACGGCTTTCTCTATGTGAAGGAGGTCGACTGGGATAGCGGCGCCTACACCGTCACCTATTACACGTCGGACAAGGCCAAGGTTGAGATCAATTATGATCCCGTGACGGGCGAGCCAAAATAAGGGTCGTCGTCGGAGGCCGTTCCGACGCGAATTCATTGGCCGCTCCCAGCCGTTGCCGTCCGTCTTTCCGGGCGTTGGCGCCGCCCCTCACCTGCCTGCCGGCATCCTCTCCCCGTATAGCGGACGGGGAGAGGGACGCTCGCCGCCGTTTTTGCCAATCACCAATGTTGCAAAGGATGGCACCGGCATTGCGGCGATCCTCTTTCTCCCCGTCACTATACGGGGAGAAATGCCCGGTGTCCGAACCGGATAGATAGGTAACAGAATGGACTGATTAGATGGGTGACAGTTTTCTCCCTCGCCGGGAGGACCGGCGATG
>NZ_JAMYSA010000237.1:0-3053 GCF_040321735.1 Mesorhizobium sp. M0293 | reverse complement strand
GCGCCGCGTGCGTCTTTTGTGCGGTCCCCCTCCCCCACCGCCACCCCTGGATTTCGGGCTAGCAAAAACCCTGGCCTAGCTCACCACGCGCCGGTTCATGCCCCCCCGCTTCTTCATTCAAGGTCTTTGCAGATTGTCGCCTCAGTTGGTCGCGGGCTTTGACTTGTCCTGATCCTTGAGCTGGCTCCAGGCATTCTGCTGGGCCAGCATCTGGCGCAGATAGGCGACATTGGCCTGCGCCTGTTCGGGCGAGAGTTCCTGCGAAGCGATCTTTTCGGCTTCGTCGAAACGGCCCTGCAGCCCGACGACCAGCGCCAGGTTCTGGCGGACCCGGCTGTCCGCGTTGGGCTGCTGCGCGGCCGAGCGCATATAGGTTTCGGCGGTGCGCAGGTCCCCTTCCAGCACATAGGACATGCCAAGATTGGAGAGCACCGAAGGCTCGTTCGGCTTGAGTTCGAGCGCCTTGCGATAGAGCTGGCGCGCATCGGCCTTCTGGCCGATCTGGTCGAGAATGGCCGCTTCGGCCGACACTAGCCTCCAGTCGGGATATTCCGGCGTCTGAGCGCGGCGCACGGCGTCGAGTGCCGGCTCGAATTGGCCATTGGCCGCCAGTGCCTTGCCGTAGGAGGCAAGCACGTCACGATCCTTCGGCAGAGCGATCGCCAGTTTGCGCATCACGGCGAGCGATTGGTCGGCGTCGCCATCCATCTGCAATGCCGCCGCATAATTTGTCGCTATCCGCTTGTCGTTGGGGTTCCTGGCATAGGATTGGCCAAGTGCGCCGGTGGCATTGTGCAGTTCTCCGGCCGACATGGTTTCCAGAGGTTTGCCGCCGCTGCGTCCGATAGAGCCGGTGGAGAGCTTGTCGGTTCCGCAACCGGCAACGCCCGCCGCGAGCGCCAGCACAAGGGCCGTGGTGATGAGCCGTTTTCCCCTGGCGTTGATCCTGCGGTTAGTCGGCATCGGCCCCGGGCCTCCATTCATGCGCGGCCATTGCGTGGCCGTCTTCCCTCCCGCAGAAATATTCTGTTAACCCTAACGGACAGTTAAGAACGGCGACTCGGGGGCCGCCGCATGGAGAACATCGAATGCCTGTCGAACTGGTCGAGAAGAAACTGCCGGGCGCACTGCCGGTTCATCTGGTCGCCAGGGACGGCCTGGACGCAGCCGGTCTTGCGCCAGCCGCTGTCGCCTGGGCCAGAGCCAACGGCTTTTCCGGCGAGGCAGGCAGGACGCTGGTCGTGCCTGGCGAAAACGGAGCACTCGGCGGCGCCTTGTTCGGTATCGGCGATGGCGAAGGCGCGCTCGCCCTCGGCGCGTTGTCGAAAGCCCTGCCTGAAGGCGACTGGCATTTCGCCTCGGCGCCGGCCGAGCCGGAACTCGCGGCAATCGCGCTGATGCTCGGCGGCTATGTCTTCACCCGCTATGGCAGGAAACCCGGCAAGGCGCTGCGCTTCGGCCTGCCTGCCGGCGTCGATGCGGGGCGCGTTCGCCGCATCGCCGATGGCGTTTTCCTGACACGCGATCTGGTCAACACGCCGACCAGCGACATGGGGCCGGAGGACTTGGAGAAGGCGGTCCGGACCTTGGCCGGCAGGCACAAGGCCGAAGTCTCGGTGGTCAAGGGTGACGATCTCCTGGAGCAGAACTTCCCGATGATCCATGCCGTCGGCCGTGCGTCGGCCGGTGCGCCACGCCTGATCGACATGCGATGGGGGCAGCAAGGCGCACCGAAGGTGACGCTGGTCGGCAAGGGTGTCTGTTTCGACACTGGCGGTCTCGACATCAAGCCGTCGTCCGGCATGCTGTTGATGAAGAAGGACATGGGCGGTGCCGCCAATGTTCTTGGTCTGGCCTCGATGATCATGGCCGCCGGGCTGAATTTGCGGCTGCGCGTGCTCATTCCCGCGGTCGAGAATTCGATTGCCGGCAACGCCTTCCGACCCGGCGACGTGCTAGAGAGCCGCAAGGGCATGTCCGTCGAGATCGGCAACACGGACGCCGAAGGACGGCTGGTGCTGGCCGATGCCCTGGCGCTGGCCGATGACGAGGAGCCGCAGCTTCTGGTCGACATGGCGACGCTGACAGGGGCTGCCCGCGTCGCGCTAGGCCCCGATCTTCCGCCATTCTATACCGGCGACGAAGCGCTGGCATCCGACCTCGCGGCGGCTTCCGTTGCGGCCGAGGATCCGCTGTGGCGCATGCCGTTATGGCGGCCTTACGATGCAAAATTGTCGTCGAAGATCGCCGACATCAACAACGTCACCACGGACGGTTTCGCCGGCTCGATCACGGCGGCGCTGTTCCTGAAGCGCTTTGTCGAAAAGACCGTTGGCTGGGCGCATTTCGATATCTTCGCCTGGAATCCCGCCGACCGCCCGCATGGCCCCGCAGGCGGCGAGGCGCAAGGCATCCGCGCTCTGGAGCGGATCATCTCGAAACGTTACGGGGGATAGCTCCAAGCAGAGCCGGCAAATCGCCGCAACTGAAACGGAACCGAAACAATTTGCCGTCATGCTGCTCGGATGTCGATTGCGATGCGCCCGAGCCAGGCCTTGCGACTGTGGCAGCAAGTGATGCTGTCGCAGGTGCGCGACGACGCGCCCGATCTGACGATGCGCCAGACCGCGATCCTATTCACCATCTATCTCGATCCGCCGCCGCACACCGTGCGCGGGCTTGCCGCCCGGCTCAATGTCACAAAGCCGGTGATCACCCGCGCGCTCGACACGATGGGCGCGCTGAAGCTGGTGTCGCGCCATCGCGATGAACTCGACAAGCGCAATGTGCTGATCAGGCGCACGGTCGAGGGTGCGCTCTTTGTCGAGCGCTTCGGCGATGGTATCATCGCCAAGGCTCACGAGTTACCCATCTAATTTCAGAGTTGCCGATTTGACTGCCAGGGATGCCCGCCTTCACGCTTTCCGTTCCGACCTTGCCGATGCACGGCTGCAGGGCGAGGTCGCGGGGCGCCCCGTGGGTGGCGGTGGGGCGGCGCGGGGGGGCCGGGGCCGGGGCGCGCGCCGCCTGGCGGCCGCGGCGGCGGGGGCGCG
>NZ_JAMYSA010000236.1:0-3055 GCF_040321735.1 Mesorhizobium sp. M0293 | reverse complement strand
TCCTGTTTTCCCGTCTCGCGCTTCTCGCGTGGCCTGGACATTCGCCGTCCCTCGATTCGCCGCCGCCGAACCAAGTGAATCACGCTCCGCAGCGCAAGGGAATCGCAAAACGAATTGCAGGAAAACAGCCCCCATAAACCGCTAATCCTGCAATTCAAAAGCCGCTATCCGCCTCAATCAACATGCCAGATCAACGGCTTGCGGATAGTTCACGGTCGACGAATTAGACTGTGGCCATCAATCCCGAGCGAGACACCCATGCCCAAGGTCGATCTATCCACCGTGCCTGTCCGCAAAGGCTCCGGCTACCCCGCACCCTTCGATGCCCCCTGCGTCACCCGCACACGCCGCCGTCTCGGTGACGCCGGCGGCCTCACCGATTTCGGCGTCAATCTGATGACACTGCCATCAGGTGGATGGTCCAGCCAGCGCCATTGGCACAGCCATGAGGACGAGTTCGTCACTGTGCTGGAGGGCGAGCTGACGCTGGTCGAGGATGGCGGCGAAACGCTGCTCAGGGCAGGCGACTGCGCGACCTTCGCCAAGAACAGCGGCAATGGCCATCACCTGATCAACCGCTCGTCGACGACGGCGCTCTATCTGGAGGTCGGCTCGCGCAACCCGGACGATGTCATCACCTGCTCCGACATAGACATGATGAGCCCAAGCTCCGACGGACGCTTTCTGCACAAGGATGGCACGGCGTATCCGGGACAGGGGTGAGCGATGCTCAGGTCGATCTGATCTGCTCGACCGCGGTCACCAGCAGGTCTTCCATGGCGGTGCGTATCTGAGCATCCGACTGGGCGATGCCCGCCGCGTCGAAATCGGCGCGCACCTTGCGGAACACATCGTTGTCGCCGGCCTCTTCGAAGTCCGCATGCACAACCTCCTTCGCATAGGCGTCGGCGTCCGCATCGGATTTGCCGAGCTTTTCGGCGGCCCACAGGCCGAGCAGCTTGTTACGGCGCGCCATGGCCCTGAACTTCGTTTCCTCGTCCATCGCAAACTTCTTTTCGAAGCCTTCCTGACGGTCTCTCATGCTGCTCATGGTTTGCCTCGTTTTGATGTGAGTCCGGTCTTCAGCCTGGGGGAAAGCGGCCAAGACGGGCAAGAGTGGCGGGCATGGATGTCATTAGCAAGGCAGGGTCGCCGGTGATTGAGTGGGCGCCTTGCGGCACGGCCTTTCGCCCGATGTGATTTGACCTTGCCTTGCCGTGTCCTACTTCTCGAATGCCTCTGGATAAACCGAGGAGACGAGCGATGCAGTTCAACGGAATTCGCGGTGTCGCGCTGACGGCGGCCGTGATGCTTGCCGCCGGCACCGCGGCCTATGCCCATCATGGCTGGTCGTGGACGCAGGACGGGTTTTTCGAACTCAGGGGCAAGATCACGGCCATCTATATCGGCAATCCGCATGCCACGCTGGATGTCGACGCCGAGGGAGAGGCCTGGCGGGTGGAGATGGCGCCGCCATCCCGCACGATCGCCGCCGGCTTCACGGAGGAGGTTGCCAAGGTCGGCGACGAGGTGACCGCGATCGGCAACCGCTCGCTCGAGGCGACCGAAAAGCGCATGAAAGCGGTGCGCATCATCGTCAATGGGAAGACGTATGATGTCTATCCCGACCGTGTGCCACCTGCTTGAATGGCGGAGTTCCTCGCCGGTATCGAGCAACTCGCCCTGGCGCGGTGGCTGAAGGCCTCCTTCGTTGCCTACCCCGTGGTCAACGCGCTCCACATCATGTCGATCGGCGTGCTGCTGACCAGTGTCGTTCTCATGGACCTCAGGATCTGCGGCGCCTTCCGCTCGCTGCCGCACGCGGCGTTCGTCGCGCTGCTGCGCCGCATTGCATTGGGTGCGTTCGCGGGCGCGCTCGTCACGGGCTCGCTGCTGTTTTCAGTGAAGGCAAGCACCTATGCGGCAATGCCGATTTTCCTCGCCAAGATGGCACTCATCCTTGTTGCCGGCGTCAACTTCCTCGCCTTCACGCGCTTCGGTCGCGCAACAGGCAACGACGAGCCGGCAGGCGGGACCGTCCTGGCCATGCTCTCGATTGTGCTGTGGACTTCCGTGCTTTTCGCCGGACGGTTCATCGGTTTCTTTGATTAGAGCGAGCGCCGGCACTGGCCTTCCGCCAGCGCCGGGATAAACTCCCTGAAGCACTGGGTTGTCACCTACAGTTTTTTGCGAAGAGGACCCACCCCTAACCCTCCCCACAAGGGGGACGGAGACTTCCGTTGGCGCTGACCTAGGCAAATCGCCTGTCTTTCGGCGCCAAAGAAGAATTTAAAGGCACGCGGCAGCGTTCCCTCCCCCTTGTGGGGAGGGGTTAGGGTGGGGGTCCTTCTTCGCAAGAATCCACATGCGATAGCCCTGCCCTTGGGAGGAGGGTTAGGGGGTCCTCTTCATGAGAACTAAAGCGGCAGCCTGCTGCAAGCTCAGGGAGATTTGCCATGAAGAAGGAAATCATCGAAGTGCCGGTGCTGTCGGCGGCCGTGCGCACTCTGGGCGTGCCGCTGTCGCTGGTGACCAAAGCCGCCGGGCTGGTCTTCGTGTCCGGCACGCCGCCGCTCGATATCGCGACCGGCAGGCTGGTCAAGGGCGACATCGAAACCCAGACCGAAGCGTCGCTAAAGGCGCTGAAACATTGTCTGGAAGCGGCCGGCACCTCACTGGAGAACGTTGTGATGGTGCGCATCTACGCCGTCAATTGCGGCTTCTACAACGCCATCAACCGCGTCTACGCCAGGCATTTTCCCGAAAACCCGCCATCGCGGACCTTCGTGCCGGTGGCGTCATGGCCGATGGAGTTCGATATCGAGATCGAGTGCGTGGCGACGGCTTGAGGCCTGGACCATGCGTCGGCGCTGGCGTTCCGCCGGTGCCGGGATAAGCTCCCAGAAATCAGAGGTTCTCGCAAAAGACTCCCTCATCCGACCGCTTCGCGGCCACCTTCTCCCCGGCGGGGAGAAGAGTTTGGCGCCGACGATGCCGGTCTCCTCTCCCCTCGGGGAGCGGTCAGCCGAGCGCAGCGGAGGCGGGGTGAGGGGGC
>NZ_JAMYSA010000235.1:0-3403 GCF_040321735.1 Mesorhizobium sp. M0293 | reverse complement strand
GGTCAATCCGAGCCGGCCAAGAGACCGATCCTCCCTCAATCAGATGGCCTTCATATATGAATAGCTTTCCCCGGACAGTCCTGCCTCGTGGGGGAGATGCCCGGCAGGACAGAGGGGGTGCAAAGGATCGCCAGGCCTCACAAGCCCGCAGGGCGTTGAGCCTTCAGCGTCTACTGCGTCAGCCGCGTGTTGTTGGGCCGCTTGTTGAAGTCGCATCTGCCGGTCACGTTGTAGAAAAAGTCGGCGTTGCTGACCGGCGCCGGAACCGCGTTGCCGCCGTCTTCCCAGGCCTGGTAGCCTGTCGAGCCGCAAGGCACGAGGCCGAAGATATCAACGATCTGGCCGGTCGCGATCTCGGTCGGAGCGACGTCCTTGCTTGTCGAGTTATAGAGCCGGTTGGACGTGTTCGGATCGTTCGACATGAGCTTCTTGGGATTACCCGATGGCACGTCCATCTGCAGATAGAGGCCAGCCATCTGGCTGACGTTGATTGATGCACCGGCGGTGTTGCCAGGAGACATCGTGTCGACACAGTAATATTTCGTGCCATACTGGTCGGTATTGAGCGTCACCCCGCTGGGCGCCTTTTTGCCGACCTTGCAGACCTGCGTCTGGACCACCGTGGGGACGCCCAGACTGTCGATGCTGCTGACGGTGGTGGTGCCGTAACCCTTGGGATCCGTGCCGCCGCCGTATTTGTAATCGATCGTCATCAGCGGCTTGCCCTGCGCCGCACCGAATTGCGTGCCGTAGAGCGTCATTGTCTTGTTCCAGTAACCCGACACGCCGGTGACCTTGAAGGTCGCCTCCACCAAAGCCGGCGTCTTGCTCACCGCCGACGAGACACCGATCGCCACGGTAGGAATCCTGGCGATCTGCATGAACACGGTCGGCATGGGAAAACTCGCCGAGGCCTGCGCGGTGGCGGTGCCGTTGGCGCTGACGTCGAAGCTGTTCAGCGTGGCGGTGCCCTGACCACCGTTTTCTTTGTAGGAATCCTGCAGCACCACCTGGCGCTGCGGCTTCGTCGAGGCCGTATCCATCGTGGTGATCGACAAGATCGCGGCATCGAGTGCCGCCTGTTCGTCCGACCTGGTCTGGACCGCCCGGGTGTAGTCGACCGAAAAGCCGATCGCGGTGATCAGCGGAATCATGGCGAGAACGAGAATTGGTGCGAATGAGCCGCTCCGCGACCTGATAAACCTGCCTGCCAGCCCCCGCATGCCTTGATCCTCGCTAGAAATATTGCCTCCCGCTAACATGCCGATCGCGAATTATGCTCTAACGCACATGGTTAAAATTTATCGATTTTCCTAGAAATCCGGCGGGAAAGCCTACAAACGCCCGCGCCTGCCCCGGCAGCGGGCTGCTCGGCTTGCCCCTCAACCCTGCCCCTGCTAAACGCGCGCCATGAGCACGCCCCTCGACCACATCCGCAATTTCTCCATCGTCGCCCATATCGACCATGGCAAATCCACGCTTGCCGACCGGCTGATCCAGCTGACCGGCGGGCTGGAACTGCGCGACATGAAGGAGCAGGTGCTGGACTCGATGGACATCGAGCGCGAGCGCGGCATCACCATCAAGGCGCAGACGGTGCGGCTGAAATACCGCGCCAACAATGGCGAGGACTATATCCTCAATTTGATCGACACGCCCGGCCATGTCGACTTCGCCTATGAAGTGTCGCGGTCGCTGGCCGCCTGCGAGGGCTCGCTGCTGGTCGTCGACGCCTCGCAGGGCGTCGAGGCGCAGACGCTGGCCAATGTCTACCAGGCGATCGACAACAACCACGAGATCGTCGTGGTGCTGAACAAGGTCGACCTGCCGGCCGCCGAGCCCGAGCGCATCCGCGAGCAGGTCGAGGAGGTGATCGGCATCGACGCCTCCAACGCCGTGCTGATCTCGGCCAAGACCGGCCTCGGCATTCCCGATGTCTTGGAAGCTATCGTCCACCAATTGCCGCCGCCGCGCGAGGGTGATGCTTCGGCGCCGCTGAAGGCGATGCTGGTCGACAGCTGGTACGACGCCTATCTCGGCGTCATCGTTCTGGTGCGCATCATCGACGGCGTTTTGAAGAAGGGCCAGACCATCCGCATGATGGGGACCGGCGCCAAGTACCTGGTCGAGCGCACCGGCGTGTTCACGCCGGCCCGCATCAATGTCGACGAGCTCGGCCCCGGCGAGTTCGGCTTTTTCACCGGCTCGATCAAGGAAGTGGCCGACACCCGCGTCGGCGACACCATCACCGAGGACAAGCGCGCCAACGCCAAGGCGCTGCCCGTCTTCAAGCCGGCGCAGCCAGTGTTGTTCTGCGGCCTGTTCCCGGTCGACGCCGCCGATTTCGAGGATCTGCGCGCCGCGGTCGGCAAGTTGCGCCTCAACGACGCCAGCTTCTCTTTTGAAATGGAAACCAGCGCCGCGCTCGGCTTCGGCTATCGCTGCGGCTTCCTTGGCCTGTTGCATCTGGAAATCATCCAGGAGCGGCTGGAGCGCGAGTTCAACCTCGACCTGATCGCCACGGCACCCAGCGTCGTCTACCGGCTGCTGCTCAACGACGGCTCGATGAAGGAATTGCACAACCCGGCCGACATGCCCGATGTGGTGAAGATCTCCGCCATCGAGGAGCCGTGGATCCGCGCCACCATATTGACGCCGGACGACTATCTCGGCGGAATCCTGAAACTCTGCCAGGACCGGCGCGGCATCCAGGCCGACCTGTCCTATGTCGGCAAGCGCGCCATGCTGATCTACGATTTGCCGCTCAACGAAGTCGTCTTCGATTTCTACGACCGGCTGAAGTCGATCTCCAAGGGCTACGCCTCCTTCGACTATCACCTCACCGACTACAAGGAAGGCGACCTGGTGAAGATGTCGATCCTGGTCAATGAGGAGCCGGTGGATGCGCTCTCCATGCTGGTGCACCGCACGGCGGCCGAAAAGCGCGGAAGGCAGATGTGCGAGAAGCTGAAGGAGTTGATCCCGAACCATCTGTTCAAGATCCCGATCCAGGCCGCCATCGGCGGCAAGGTCATCGCCCGCGAAACCATCTCGGCGCTGCGCAAGGACGTCACCGCCAAATGCTACGGCGGCGACGTCTCGCGCAAGCGCAAGCTGCTGGACAAGCAGAAAGAGGGCAAGAAGCGGATGCGGCAGTTCGGCAAGGTGGATATCCCGCAGGAGGCGTTTATTCAGGCGCTTAAGATGGGGGATTGAGAAGAGGCCATCCATCTCCCCAAACCTCGACAGCCACCACAGGGCTGGGGTGGTCTAAGGGTACGAGTACTTGCTTGATAGCGGTAATGTCGTTAGTGGAGTCTAAGAGCCTGACCCGAAACTCGGGATTGGGCGTGGAAGCGGTTGAGTGGCCCCGTCCGTTGTGATTCGCTTGAGTTGTCTAGAC
>NZ_JAMYSA010000234.1:0-3501 GCF_040321735.1 Mesorhizobium sp. M0293 | reverse complement strand
CGCCGCTGTCACCTGCGGGAGCATGAAGCCGGAGTGCAGGCCGGGCGTCGGCGGCAGGAAGGCCGGCATGCCCGACAATGCCGGGTCGACCAGCATGGCAATGCGGCGTTCCGACAAAGAACCGATTTCGCAAACTGCGAGCGCGATCATATCGGCGGCGAAAGCCACCGGCTCGGCGTGGAAATTGCCACCGGACAGTGCAGTGTCATCCTCGGCGAAGATCAGCGGATTGTCGGTGACGCCATTGGCCTCGGTGCCCAGCGTGTCGGCGGCCTGGCGCAGGACGGTGAGTGCCGCACCCATGACCTGCGGCTGGCAGCGCAAGCAATACGGATCCTGCACGCGTTCGTCGCCCACCCGGTGCGATTCACGGATGGCGCTGCCGGCCATCAGATTGCGCAGCGCGTCCGCCGTTTCGATCTGGCCGCGATGCTTTCTCAACACATGGATGCGTGGGTCGAAGGGGGCATCGGAGCCTTTTGCCGCGTCGGTCGACAAAGCGCCGGCGACCAGCGCCGACTGGTAGAGCACCTCGGCTTCGAACAGGGCGGCCAGCGCATAGGCCGTCGAGAACTGCGTGCCGTTGAGCAGCGCCAGACCTTCCTTGGCGCCCAATGTCACCGGCTCCAGCCCATGCGAGACAAAGGCGACCTTGGCGGGAAAGCGGCCATGCGGGGTGAAGCATTCGCCAACGCCGATCATCACCGCCGTCATGTGCGAGAGCGGGGCAAGGTCGCCGGAGGCGCCGACGGAGCCTTGCGCCGGCACCACAGGGATGACGTCGTTGGCCAGCATCGCTTCCAGCAATTCGATGGTCTGCGGCTGCACGCCGGACGCGCCCTGCGCCAGGCTGGCCAGCTTCAGCGCCATCATCAGCCGGCAGACGGCTGATGGCATCGGCTCGCCGACGCCGGCAGCGTGCGACAGCACGATGTTGCGCTGCAAGGTCTCGAGATCCTCAGCGGGAATGCGGACGCTGGCCAGTTTGCCGAAGCCGGTGTTGATGCCGTAGACCGGCTCGCCCTTGGCGACGATCCTGGCAACAGCCTCGGCACTCGCCTTGATTTTCGACCGGCAGGCATCGTCCAGCTTCGGCACGGCGCCACGGTAGATGGCGCGCCAGTCGGCCAGCGTCGCATTGCCGGGCTTCAGGTTCAGTTCGGTCATTGTCCTCTCCAGATGCGGGCATGCAGCGGGTTGAAGCCCATGCGGTAAACGAGTTCGGCGGGGCGCTCGATGTTCCAGATCGCGAGATCGGCGGATTTTCCGGCTTCGATCGTGCCGGTTTGACCCAGCAAACCAAGCGCGCGGGCGGCCTCGCGGGTGATGCCGGCAAGGCATTCGTCGACGGTCAGGCCAAACAAGGTCGCCGCCATGTTCATGGTGAGAAGCAGCGAGGTCAGCGGCGAGGTGCCGGGATTGTTGTCGGTGGCGACAGCCATCCTGACGCCGTGCTGGCGAAACAGGCTGATCGGCGGCTTCTTTGTTTCGCGAATGAAGTAGTAGGCGCCGGGCAGGATCGTCGCCACGGTCCCCGCCTTGGCCATCGCCGCCGCACCCGCCTCATCGGTGTATTCGAGATGATCGGCCGACAGCGCGCCATAGCGGGCAGCGAGTTCGGCGCCATGCAGGTTGGACAGTTGGTCGGCATGAAGCTTGACCGGCAGGCCGGCGGCCTTGGCGGCGTCGAAGACGCGCGCCATCTGGTCCGGTGAAAAGGCAATGCCCTCGCAAAAGCCGTCGACCGCATCGGCCAATCCCTCGGCGGCAACCGCCGGGAGAATCTCTTTTGCGACCAGATCGATAAAGGCGTCCTTGTCGCCCTTGGCTTCCGGCGGCAGCGCATGGGCGCCGAGGAAGGTCGTGCGGATCGTCACCGGCCGCTCACCGCCCAGCCGGCGTGCGGCACGCAACGATTTCTGCTCGTTTTCGAGGTCGAGCCCGTAGCCCGACTTTACTTCCACTGACGTCACGCCTTCGGCGATCAGCGCGTCGAGGCGGGGCAGCGATTGCGCAACCAACTCGCTCTCGCTGGCGGCGCGCAGCGACTTGACCGAGGAGACGATGCCGCCGCCGGCCCTGGCGACCTCTTCATAGGTGGCGCCGGCCAGCCGCATCTCGAACTCGTTGGCGCGGTTGCCGGCATGGACCAGATGGGTGTGGCAATCGATCAGGCCGGGCGTGATCCAGCGGCCCTCGCAATCGATTGTCTCGGCACCCTTGGCAAATGCTGTGGGCATCTCCGATTCGGGACCGGCATAGACAATGCGGCCGTCACGCGCAGCGATCGCGCCATGTTCGACGACGCCAAGTCCGGCCGCGTTTTCGGCCAACGTCGCCAAGCGCGCATTGCGCCAGATGCGAACCGCCCCTGCCCGGCTTTCACTCTCTGCAGCCATCATCTTTTCCGTTTCAATTGGTGACAATTATGTATATACATATTGAAACGCACCGCAAGTGCCATCATCGCATGAGAGACAGAGAACCGGAGAGAAAAGTGACTGATATCTTCGCGGAACAGGCGCTCCTCCCCAATGGCTGGCACGACGATGTGCGGCTCACCTTGGCCGATGGACGCATCACAGCCGTCGAACTTGGCGCCGCAGCGGCAGCCAGCGACGAACGTCACGCGATCCTGCTGCCCGGCATGCCCAACCTGCACAGCCACGCCTTCCAGCGCGGCATGGCCGGCCTTGCCGAACTTCGCGGCCCCTCCGCCGACAGTTTCTGGAGCTGGCGCGAGGTGATGTACCGTTTCGCCCTGTCGATGACGCCCGATCAGGTCGAGGCGGTTGCAGCACAACTCTATGTCGAGATGTTGGAGGCCGGATTTTCGCGCGTCGGTGAATTTCACTACCTGCATCACGACCGGGATGGAAAACCCTACGCCAACCTCGCCGAGATGGCCGAGCGCATCGCGGCCGCGGCCGGCGAAACAGGTATCGGCCTGACGCTGCTGCCGGTGTTTTATGCCCACTCGTCTTTCGGCGGTGCGGCTCCGAACGAAGGCCAGCGGCGATTCATCAACGATGTGAACCGGTTCTCGCGGCTTGTTGAGAAATGCCGCGAATCGGTTCGCGCTTTGAATCAGGCTGTCGTCGGCGTTGCTCCGCACAGTTTGCGCGCGGCGACACCGGAAGAACTCAATTCGGTCGCAGCGATTGCGCCGGACGGGCCGATCCACATCCACGTCGCCGAGCAGGTGAAGGAAGTCGAGGACTGCCTGGCCTGGTCGGGGGCGCGGCCGGTCGAATTTCTGCTTGGCCATGCCGAGGTCGACCAACGCTGGTGCCTGATCCACGCCACGCATATGACCGATGCGGAAACGATCGGCATGGCCAAGAGCGGCGCTATTGCCGGTCTCTGCCCGATCACCGAGGCCAATCTCGGCGACGGCATTTTTGCCGCGCCGCTGTTCATAGAACATGGCGGCCGCTTCGGGATCGGTTCCGATTTCAACGTTCTGATCGGGCTGCCAGACGAATTGCGCCAGCTCGAATA
>NZ_JAMYSA010000233.1:0-3506 GCF_040321735.1 Mesorhizobium sp. M0293 | reverse complement strand
AGCCGTGGCACGCTGATCAGCCCGGCCCCATGCCGGAGAGCGCGGCGACCAAGCCGTCAGCTACACCACGCAGCGGGACACGATCATGGCACCCCGCGACTCCAGCCTTCATTTCATTTTTCCGGCAAATATTAACGGACCCGCAACCGAGAACCTTAACTGCTCCGCAACCCGCGCGGCAGCATATTAGTGCTGTCTTTAATAAGCCCAGGAGGTTGAAAATGCAGAAAATAGTCTACCGTTTCGCACGGGACGAGTCTGGCGCGACGGCGATCGAGTATGGCTTGATCGCGGCTCTTATCGCGCTGGCGATCATCACCGGCGCCGGCGCGGTTGGCAATTCGCTCAACGGCATATTCACGACCGTCGGCACTACGGTCAACAGCAGCGGGTCGTAAGTCATCTATCCGGTCGGCCCACCGGCCGGATACGTTTGCAGCTCGGGAATAGGGGTTCGATTCTCCTTGGGCGTACCAAGATATCTTCGTCACATATGATGCTTGCGCCGCACGGTACGTTACAGCAAGTTGTCCGCATGAAACAACTGGCCTTGGTCCTTGTCGTCTCCGTGTCCCTGTTCGCCCAGTGTGGTCCGTCCTTCTCCAAGGATAGGAGGATCACAGGCACCATTCGAGGTTTCGAATGCGGCGACAATTGCTACCTGACCATTGTCGACGGCAAGAGGGCCGAGCAAGTCGGCCTGTGTGCCGCTCCCGAGTGCGAAAGCTGGAACGAGAAAACCGTGATGCCGTCCCGCTACAAGGGACAACGTGTGACGGTTACGGTCGGGCAAGGCCAGCAGGTCGATGACAGCGGGAACGTCATGGGAGAGATGATGGCTTTCAAGAAGATCAAATTTCTCAACTAGCGTGCCGAGATTGGGTAGCGTGCTGGGGATTGGGCGCAATTCGCTTTCGACCCTAGACCACGGATCTCTCAGAGCTACTCCATCAATCGTCCGAACCTGGCCACGTTCGTCGCTTCTGGCGCAGCGGGGCCGATTGCATTAGCATTGCGTCATGAATCCTGAGGCACGGTTCCAGCGGCGCATAGAAATGCCGGGTGCCGGATAGATCGGGGGAGAAGGCCAATGCAGAAGCTGCAATCGCAGGGCGTTCACCACATCACCCTGGTCGGGGCCGGGCGCCAGACCTCGATCGATTTCTGGGAAGGCATGCTCGGCATGCCGTTCATCTTCGAGCAGCCGAACCTCGACAAAGCGAGCGAAAGCCACCTCTATTTCGATCCGGGCGACGGAAGACTGATCACTATCTTCACCGATGAGAGCCGCACGCCGGAAAAACGGCGCACGCCGACCGATCCGGGTTGCGTCCACCACATCGCTTTTTCGGTGTCGCGCGTCACCTTTCTGCAGGCCGTCGCACGGCTCGACGAGCGCGCCATCAAGCACAGCGGCGTCAAGGATCGCGGCTTTATGGATTCGATCTACTTCGAGGATCCGCTCGGCCTGCTGATCGAACTGGCCTCCTACCGCTTCGAACCGCCGGCGGGCTTCACCCATGCCGACGTGTTGATGGAAGCGCACAGGCTGCGTGTCGCGCGCGGCGACTACAACATCGCGGAAGTGCATCTCGCCGATGCGATCCAGTCGCTCGTCGAGCGTTCCCGCGCAACCTTGTCGGACGACCGGGCGCCGAAGAACCCATACTGAACAGACCAGAGGGAGGAACAAGATGGCCAAGACAGCGACGAAGAGTGCCAGGAAACCGGCAGCCAAAGCAGCCGTCAAGCCGGCGGCGAAAGCTGCGGCAAAGCCCACGGCCAAGGCAGCCGCCAAGCCCGCCACGAAGGCGACGGCAAAAGCCGCGCCTGGGGCCAAGGCGAAGCCGGCGAAGAGGCCTGGCGTAAAGCTCAGCATGCTGAAGCCCAGCGTCAACAACATGACTGTTCGGGTGTTCGCGCGGGCGGCCGGGCTGGATGCCGCCGAGACCGATGCCTGGGGCCACACCCGCTCGCCGGAATTCATGGCGCGCAACCCCGCCCATTTGACGCCGATGATCGAGGACAAGGGCCTTCCCAGAGGCGTGTTGTGGGAAAGCTGCGCCATCATGCAATACCTCTCCAACAAGCACGGGCTGGAGAAATTCTATCCGAAGGCGCCGGCCAAGCGGGCGATGATCGACAGCGCCATGTTCTACCTGGTCGGTACGCTCTACCCTTATGTGGCGCGCGCCACCTATCCGTTCCTCGGCTTTCCGCAATATGCCGGCGAGGTCGGCCACAGCGACGCCCACCCGGACAAGAAGTCCGAAGCCCAGAAGGCGGCGATGGCCGCGATCGCCGAGCCGCTGGAGGTCTTCCACAGCTTCTTCAGGGATGGCAAGCCGTTCATCGGCGGCAAGAACGCGTCCATCGCCGATATCCGCCTGGCGGCGACGCTCGAATTCCTGGCCGTCATCGACTATCCTCTGCCCAAATGGGCGAAGGACTATGTAGCGGCGGTCGAGAAGAAGCTTGGCAAGGCCTATAGCGAGCCGGCCGGCGACGTGCGCGGCTACATCGCCCATGTGAAGTCGCAGGCCAAGGCCTGAGGTTAGGGATTCGTTAACCAAAGCCCTGTCTACTGCCGGTAATTCGCTTTCGGCCCGCGACCACGGATGTACTGGCGCAGAACGTCGTGGCGATAGGAAAGGTCGGCGCAATGCCGGCCTTTTTTGCTTTTTGCGCGCTATCGCCGAGTGTGAAAGCACCGGTCTGGCGCGCCAGCCTCTGTGTCGCTTTTTTGGCGTCAACTTTTGCCGGAGATATTGTCATCGCCTGCTTTGGCCCTACCATCCATTTTGGCAGTCCGGCACGGATTGCCGATCAGGCATGAGATGAGGGCTGGCGATGAAAAGCGTTGCGAGGAGTGTTGCGGTTGCGGGCGTGATGCTGGCGAGCGCCATTCATCCTTCACAGGCGGCTGAACTCAACACCATGAACGATGTCGGGGCCGCCATCCAGACGTGCTGGACGCCACCGGCGGACGCCGGAACCGCCAGCGTGACCCTGAGCTTCAGCTTCAAGCGGGACGGCACGCTGATCGGCCCACCGAGGCCGACGGCCATCAAGGTGGATGGCGATGCCAAGGCGAAAAGATCGTTTGTCGACGCCGCAACAACGGCCTTGCAGAATTGTCTGCCGCTGACCTTTTCGCCGAAGCTGGCGCAAGGAATCGCTGGCAACGTGTTCACGTTGCAATTCGCCTCTCCCAAGTAAGCCCGCAAGCAGCGCACGCAGCGGTGCTGCATGCCGGGGCTCAGTGGTGACTGCGCCTTGCCTCGGCATGCCGGGCAAGGTCAGGCGTCTCGAAGACGTAGTCGTTCCAGGCCGACTCCGGAACCTGGCCGGCCAGATAGCATTCCAGTAGCAGGCTTTGCTCGGGGTTGAGAGGCCTTGGCGCGCGCCCGTGATCCAGCCCTAGAGCGGGATGAATTTAGGTTGGGCATACCCTGCCTCTGTGAAGTAATTTCGGCATTCGGTTGACGTGACGGTGCCGAGGATTT
>NZ_JAMYSA010000232.1:0-3513 GCF_040321735.1 Mesorhizobium sp. M0293 | reverse complement strand
TCGCCCCCACGGCAGCCTAAAGTCAAAACCGCCCATCAGTCGCCTCGCCTTAACCGAGGACAACCTGTTGAGGCTCCACACCTAGGGCATGCACTCCTCTGAGACCTGCGATGATTTCTGCCTGGGGTGAGTCAGAGACATAGTCGCGAGTGATAACGGTTCCATCGTTCTGAGGATCGAACGTATTCTTGACACGAAGAGGTATATTTGCATGACGCAACTCCTTGGAAGCGGCCGAATGAATCGCTTCCACTTCGAGGTTAGACAGCTTATTGGCGACCTCATAGTTGGTAGGGCCGACAGCGCGAACCCGCTCGATGCCGACAATCTTGGGGTCGGCTGTCGATAGATGGAACTCCTTATGGATTATTGCCTCCTTGGCGCCGGTAAGTACTGCGATCCGAGCGAATGTGACCTCAGTGTAGCCGCGGCCATAGAGCCGCACCAGGCCACCCGGGCATCGACTGTAGCCGGGGACGATCGGCAGCTGCTTGCCGAGATCGATAGCGGATAATGCTGTCCCAATTCGGGCGTCAAGGCTCATTTCAGTTTCGTCGCGCCAACCCGTCGTGTCCACGAAAATCGCCTCCACGCCGAGTTTCCTGAGGAGCAGAACTGTGTTGTGGGCACTGTGGGCTTCGCCCTGCGCAGCCAGAATCTCACGCACGGCAATCAGGTGCTCTTCGAGCCTGAAGTGGCCATATGAGCAAAGCCGCTGTAGATCCAACAGGCAGTCGCTCACTCCTTCAAAGCGCTCGTTCACAAACTCGTCGGCGACGCGCCTTTCCGACGAGTCACCGAAGACTTCCGCATTGAGCCTCTTCATCGCCAGACGGACCTCCACGATCGCTTCGATCCAAGCTGATTTTGAGCTGGCGCTCGCGAAGAGTGCATAGACGCCGGGCTTGCCGGTCTTCTTGTGCTCGAGAAGCCGGTCTGTCATCCCGCTGTAAGCGGACACGACGAATATGCGGTTGTACAGCGCGCTCCTCTTGCGTCCCCCAACCAGGACGTTCTCGATGACGGCAGCGGCATTGGAGATCGACGTGCCGCCGATCTTCTCGACGGTGTGGGCACCAGGCTCGCAGTTCGGCAAGAGAATCACCTCCAAATGCTTTGGGTTAGTTGGCTTGGCTGGTCAACCGCCGCAGCACCAGCGGCCACAGAAGCCGATAGAGCCAGCCGCCCCAATACACTACGTACCTGAAGAGTTTCTCGTTTCCGCGGCGCCACCAGTTGCTTGACCAACGTTTCCAGTAATCGCCGCAAAGATTTTTGCTTCCAAATATCTTTGCTCCGAAACCTGCAGCGGCCTGGAGAATATCATTCGCGGAAATGATAAGGATTAATGTTTTGTAAAATTGTGTTTGAACGCGCCCAGTGCTGAACCGAGGCCGGGAGCGTGACCAATAACGAGGCGCTCAGAGATCATGAAGCAAATGTTTCGACTCTGTCGCAAACTGACTCGCAGCGCTGAATCCGGCATGAGTGCTCGTCTTTCCGGGAGTTTGCCACGTTCAACCGCCGTACCCCATTGCTGCGTATGGGCTCTACGTGCTCCCAGCAGCGCCTTGAGTTTGGCGAAGGCGTTCTCAATCGGATTGAAGTCGGGACTGTAGGGCGGCAGGTAGAGCAGGCTCGCGCCTGCGGCCTCAATCGCGTCGCGCACGCCGGCGGTCTTGTGGGCGGGCAGGTTGATGGGGTGGACGCCCCCTCACGGCATCGCTGTGCCAAAGTGGTGTCGTCAAACATCATCGAACGGAGGCGTCCATGTTGGAAGTTAACACAATCGGATTGGATCTGGCGAAGAACGTGTTCCAGGCGCACGGCGCGGATGTATCGGGAGCCGTGCTGTTCAGGAAGAAGCTTCGCCGTGATCAAGTACTTCGGTTTCTTGCTGATCAGCCGGCCTGCACGGTTGCCATGGAAGCGTGCGCCGGCAGCCATTATTGGGCGCGGGAGATTGCGAGGCTGGGGCACGGTGTTCGGCTAATCGCTCCGGGATACGTCAAGCCATTTGTCAAAATATGGTCAGGTGGGCATATCTTTACTAATCGTGAGGTCGCAGGAATGTGAAGGGACGCGTGCAGATTGGCTTAGTTGTAACGTTTTTCGCTCACGTTCCTTCGCATTATTTCAGAGGCTGTCGAGCCAGGCGAGCAAGCTCGCTTCCCGCTTCCATGATGGCAGATGAGTTGCCGTTGCCGGAACGCCGACCTGTTCCAGGGCCCTTCGCTTCGTTTCCAGATTGGCCTTCGCGTAGTGGTTAGTGGTGTCGAGGCTCACGTGGCCAAGCCAGCTGCGGATGACCGTGATATCGACGCCCGCCGAGACAAGGTGCACAGCGGTGGCGTGACGGAAGCTGTGTGGCGTCACATGCTTGGCTCGCAGCGATGGCACGGTTTCGGCTGCCGCTTTAACATAAGTCACAAGCTTGAACCGGACGCCCGAGGCGCTGAGCGGCTCGCCGTAGCGGTTAACGAACATCCGCGCGTTTGGCGCTCGCGGCTGCCGTTCCAACAGCTTTTTCAGCAGCAGCGCGGTTTCTGGCCAGAGTGGGCAGATGCGCTCCTTACGGCCCTTGCCAAGGAGCCGCACGCAACCCGGGGTATCGAACCGGATGGCCTCAGGACACAGATCGAGCGCTTCCTGTATTCGTGCCCCGCTATTGTAGAGGAACGAGAGCAGCGCGTGATCGCGCAGGCCTTCGAGCGTCGAGCGGTCTGGCTGGGCAAGGATCGCCGTCACTTCCGCCTGATCCAGATAACACGGTTCTGATAGCGGCGCCCGCTTGACCGGGACGTTGAGGACGTTGAGGATTTCCACGCATTGGGCGATCGATGCGGGATCCCTGGTCGCCACGAGTTGAAGAAGCTGCGGATCGCGGCAAGCCGGCAGTTGCGCGTGCCGATCGTGCCGCCGCGTTCGTGTTCGGCGTGCCTCAGGAACGCAGCCACTTCACTGGCCGTCAGATCGGCCAGCGTGATCGCCGCCACCGTCTTTTCTGCGCGCTGTGCGACGAACCGGAGGAACAGGCGCCAGGTGTCGCGGTAGGATCGGACCGTGTGGACGGACGCGTTACGCTGCTCAACAAGCCATTCGTAGAAGAACGCGCGCATCAGGTTCGGGAACGGGTTGGCCTTGCTCATGAGCGCGTCTCCCGCCCGAGATTGAGGCATGGAGCGCCTATAGCCCTGAACCGCTCATTGGCGAGATGCAGCAGATCCTGTGTGACCGTGATGTAGACCAGGGTGGAGTTGATATCCCGATGGCCGAGATAGGTCGCGAGGAACGGCAGTCGATCCTGCGGGTTGATCCCCTGTCGGTACCATTGAAGGATACGGTTCACGACCATCGAGTGACGCAAGTCATGTAAGCGTGGCCCGGTTCGCCCGTGCTGTGGTTTCAACCCGGCGCGACGTATGACGGGATCGTGGTCGAGTAGCTCAGCCATTCGGCTTTCGCCCTCACAGATCCGGGCGGGCGGATTTCCCGCACCCGGCTCTTCCCGAG